>DAIPIF010000108.1:0-6961 GCA_036770925.1 Psychrobacter sp. | reverse complement strand
ATTGGTTATGTGTCACCTTTTGAGTTTGAAAAGCGGTATTATGATAATTTAACCCTGTCAGGTATTGCTGCCTGACTCAAGTAAATCACTCTCCGATAAAGTCGGGGCGGTTCAGTATACCCTAAAAGAGATATGTTCAGCACTATCTAAGAATACTGCTCCCTAGTTATGGCTTAAAAACTAAGCTGTAGGTTATTACTGACTATAGTTTTATGTTTTAAAATAGCTGCACTGTATATGAGTGAGCCTTTCGAGGTTGAATTGAGTTATTTTGAGCAATAAGCATAACAATAGCTTCTATGCTAGCCACTTATTGCAGATTATTCATTGTAAGCAACCGTCTTCAGGTGCTATATCGGGTGGAACCTCAGTTTCTCCCAAGGCTTCCAGCAAATTTATTTCGATAGTGCGCGACAAAGCAGTAAGTGGCAGCTGATTGGCAGCCAAGCCAAAAGGTTCTTCTAATTCCTCACTGAGCGCATCAAGACCAAAAAAAGTATAAGCGACTATCGCACAGACCAAAGGCGTTGCCCAACCCAAAGAAGAGGCCAGCCCAAACGGCAGCATAAAGCAATATAGATAGGTTGTACGATGAACTAGAAGCATATAAGCAAATGGGAGTGGAGTGTTTTGGATACGCTCACAAGCCGCCAAGACCACCGTCATAGAAGTCAGACGTTCATCCATATTCTGTATCATAAGATCTGATGATAATTGATGGCGTCGACTGTAACCAAGCTTCTTGCCCATCAGCCGCATCAGATACTCGGGTAGGTTTCGCGCTTGGCGCATATTGCTATGATATTCAGGTTCTACAAAGCGATCAACGTCCTGCCACGGCGAAGTACCACGAAGTCGATGGCGTAAAGCGTGGGTAAAAGCGATGGTAAGGTAAATCAGACACCGCTGAGTGTCTGGTCCAATCTCGGTTTCTTCGTCTATAAACGATAGCACTTGGCGGGTCAGACTACGAGCATCAAATACCAACTGACCCCACAGCCCTCTAGCTTCCCACCAGCGTTGATAGCTAGCATTGTTACGAAAGCCTAGAAACAACGATAGAGCAACCCCTAATAAAGTGAAAGGTGCTGTACTATAAGATGAGAAGGAGCCAGGAAAGCTATACTGAATGCTTGTAATCAGTGCACTGAGCAGGGTGATTAGCAAAATTTGGGGGTAAATATTTGGGAGGATAGAACCACGAAGCATAAAAAAAATCTTGAAGGCATTAGGTTTTTGCCGAACAATCATGTCCGTTTCCTAGTGATGGATTCTGTGAATGCTATGATAAATTAGTGGCAAAAAAATAGCGAATAAATAAATTTTGAGCTTTAACACAAAAAGAATAATATTCACTATGTCTTTGATTATAATAATTAATTACTCTGAATAGACTAAGCCATGTTTTCTATAGGTTAATATCTATAACAGAAAGCGTTTCAGACTTATATTTACAAGCTATCTTTATAAATTAAACGCCCCCTGCTCCCTTACTTGATGCCTCACTGTTTTCTACCAATATCGCCGACGCACTTTTCTTCAGTAGTGCCCACTGCTCATCATCGACATAAATACCTTCTTTCCATGCGCGTTTATGAGTTTCAAACAGCTCATCCGTTGATACTTTTTTGTCAAAAATTTGGATTTCTTGTTCAATATCAAAATTAGAGGTCGATAGTTCAATCACCATATCATTGGTATTATAGTTGTTCTGCGCCTCATTAAAATAATATATATCAGGATAAACAAATCTTTTATCTAAAGTAAATACCGTATGCTTAGGCGCTGTGCCATTGTCCCACTTAGCTAAACAAGCGATACCTTTTGCAGCAAGATTCACCAGCTCACTATACGCCAACCAGCGGTTATGACAGTTGTGCAAATAGATTTTAAAATGATCACGATCACCCATTTTTTCAATGGCGTAGTCCATCACAGCAGGCAGATGACAAACCAAACTGCTGCCATGCAAATCCAAACTGACTTCACCGTCAGCTTGATGGACGATATCGATAGGCGCATCACGCTCAGACAGAATAAATGGACTGGCATTATTAAAGTGGGTGATACCATTAAGCCCTGCCATCTGTAGCTCTGCTACCATGGAGGCAATCAAGTCAGCCTCCCCGACTTCACGTTGCAACCCCAAAAAGGCTTTATTCACCATGGTCACGATTTCATTATGCGATACAATCATGTCTCAATACTCCTTATTGGGCGGCTAATGGTAAGGTCGGTAACTCATTTATTTTTGGTAAAAGAGGAAATAGCCATTCATCACTGTGTACTTCATCAAATAACGGCGCACCTTGGAACAAAGTCACACGCACCCAGCGATCTGATCTGGGATCAAACTTGGTTGCACCAAACATAGACAATTTACAGCGCAATAAATGCATCGGTAATGCGGTTTTTTGCAATACATTTATCTGAATATCACCCATCTTTTTATGACCCATTGTCCAAACGCGACGTGCGATGGTGCGATATTTTGGCTGCGTTAAGATAAATTCTGATAGCAACTGTTGTGGATATGCTTGTTGTAATGCCAAATACAGCGTATTCGCTTGTCTGCCAATATCAAGTAAGAATTCTTTATCATCGCCCTGCTCTTGTCCACGTACGCCCATTCTCGGCTCTTCTTTATCCTCAGAGCGATACCAAAACCAATAGACATTCTCTTCTGCGGCAAAATCAATGTTAATTGCCCACTGATAACGCGCTTCTAATACTTCAATCAAGTCTTGAACGACTTTGCCACTCGGTAGTGACATGGTCTCATCAGCGTTTACCTGCCCTGCGAAATCATCTACAAGCTCAGGATAAAGCTCCATCATGCACGAGATAATGACTTCTTGACTCTCATAACTGAGATGGTCATTGCGCTGTAAAAAATCAGCCCACGTGTCGCAGTCTTTAAGCTCAACCGCAAGGTTTTCTTGCAACGCTGTCAACTCTTTAACAACTGTACTATTCAGTAGAATTTGTGGCTCATTGATAGTCACCACTTCCGAGAAATGTTGAATGGCGCGATTCATTAAGGTTGAGAATTGCTGTATTTTGCTATTATCAGATTTAGGCTCAATATCACAGACCAATACCGCTTGTATTGCCCCTTCGCGAGTACTTAACCATTGATCAACGACACAAGGATGATTAATTAAATAAGGTGCCATACCAAGACCAGTGGCATTACCGATACCCAAATATTGCTTAATCTCTGGATGTAAGCTTACTGCCTTATCGCCACCTTTTTTCTTCGCCAAATAATCAACCCAATCAAGGCTAAATTCTCGGATTAGATAAACCGCACACATCTGCGCGCGGAAAGATTGGTTAAAGTCTTCGCTATGATCGAGGGGTTTAAAGTCGTAAATACCGAATTTACCATTGCCATAAACGGCAGTGGTGCGCAGGATATAACCAACTTGCGCCAGTACGTCCAAATCAGGCTGTTGCCCGTCAGCAAGCGAGCTGACAATATGGTCAAAGACGCGCACGCTTTTATTAGCACGTGCCAATACCATGACCATATTTGAGTTGCGACCTGCTTCTTGTAGCGGCACATTTGCTTTTAGGTTTGCCAATAACTCATCGCCGATTTCGCCATAAACCAAAGCAAACGTCACATCCCACTTTTGCGCAATCACGCGATCGTTACGTTCTTCATCGGCAATTTGGTTGCAGAATACGACTAAGTGATAAACGTGCTCGGGCGTTTGTAAACGGTAGATAACTTGTCCATAGCCATTGTCATCCAAATCCCAAAGATGCTTAGTTAACGTCCAATTTTCTTTATCGATTTTACGCAGGAGCGACCGCACAAAGCTGATACGCGTTTGGTGCATCGCGCCCAATCTTTCAGAGTGCATCACCACATCGGGGGTACGAAAGCTGACCGCGTCTAGATTATCGTTGGCTAGATTTTCGTTGTTTGGCAAAGTATGTTCCATATAACTATCACCTTAAATAATGGGTTAAGCCAATAACTTATTTGCTACGTGTAAACACTGAACTAAATGAGTAAATAAATTATTCGCTATAGTAATGACGCACTTAACTGATTTCTTTAGTAACTGTTTTTTTAGTAATACTCTCTGTAGCAATTTTTTCTTCAGCAAGTCGATGAGCAGTCTCAACTCGGTTAGGACGATAAAGATCTTGGTCGTGCGCCATTTGCTGCGCAATCTTTGGTCCGTTCCATAACGACGGCAGTAGAATAAAAGACACTGGCACTGCGGTAATCACAATAAAGGATTGCAAAGCCGTCACGCCACCTTCACCAAGTGAGATTAGCGCAATCGCCGTCACACCCATCATGATGCCCCAAAAGGTACGAATCGTAGCGTTGGGCTCGCGCTCACCACTGATAACGACACTGATGGTATAAGTCATCGAGTCGCCCGTCGTCACGATAAAAATCATGGTCAAAATGATAAATAGTAACGAGGTAATCAAGGGGAATGGAAGCTGCTGAGTGATGGCTAATAACGCACCCGGAAGATTAAAGCCTTCAAAAGCAGTACTCACACTACCTGGATTGGCAATCTCAAACGCTAGACCTGTACCGCCAATAACCGTAAACCAAAAGCAAGTAACAAGCGGGGCAATAATACAAACCGTCGTGATCAACTGACGAATCGTACGACCACGGGAGATACGGGCGATAAAGATAGCCATCATAGGACCATAGCCCAAGAACCAACCCCAAAAGAACACCGTCCAACCACCAAGCCAGACTTCATCACCACGATACGTTGCCATCGGGATAAAGTTATGCACCATCGTGCCAACGCCTTGAATATAACCATTCACAATAAACTTACTAGGACCAAACATTAAAATAAAGACCATCAACCCAAAAGCCAATATCACATTAAAACGGCTCAGTATTTGCATGCCTCGGGTCAGCCCACTAATGGCTGAGAGTGTATAAAGGGCGATAGCAAATATGATAATAATAAGCTGAGTGGTAAAGGTATCAGGAATACCAAATAGCGTGTTGAGGGCATAGCTGGTTTGTAGACCCAAAAAGCCAATGGGACCAATCGTACCTGCAGCAACCGCCACAATACAGCACGCATCAATGATTGCGCCCGTTTGACCATGCAGAACACGTTCACCAAATACTGGATATAACAGCGTACGCGGTTTGAGCGGTAGCCCTTTGTCATAATGCAAGTGCATCACCACAATAGCGGTTAAGCTACCAACAATCGACCACGCTAAAAACCCCCAATGCATAAACGATTGTGACAATGCATTAATGGCGCGTTGTTGGATATCAGTCGATTCACCATATAAAGGTGGCGCGGTCACGAAGTGAGCGATAGGCTCAGCCGCTGCCCAAAAAACGCCGCCGCCAGCCAGTAGTGTACAGAATAAAATAGCCATCCATTTGAAATTATCCATTTCAGGCTTAGCTAGATTACCTAAAATCACTCGTCCTGTGCGCCCCGCGCCAACCGCTAAGGCAATCACAAACGTCCCTAATAACAACAATTGCCAAAACGGACCAAAGACCGTTGCTGACCAAGTAAAACCTGTTTCCACTATTTTTGCTAAACGTGCTTCTGCAAAGATCGCCATTAAAACAAAGATAATAATAAAACCACCACTGTACCAAAAAGCAGGGTTTTTCAGTCCTAGAGTATCCGATGATTCTTCGCTTTGAACCAAATTGTCCAATGAAACATCAGGAATGATTGAGCTTCCTTGCTCACTATGCTTACTATTAATTCCCTTTAAATCAGCCATGGTGTGGCTCCATATAATAAAGTTGTTTCGCTTAGGTCGGTATTACATTGACACTGCCTTGCTGGTTTATACGTTCATTCTGTTAGGTTGAAGCGCTAGAGATTACTAAACGCTTTATAAAGGTTTTATACCGCTTTCAAGAAAATCAAACCAATTTTGACCGATGATTTTTCCAGCATCTTTATCATTGAAACCATGTTTTAGCAGCCCGTTATAAATATTTTCCATACCATCTTCGCCCGCAAACCACGGTAGCGTATCCGGCCAACCTGAGTTATTAGCATTACCTTCACCATAGTCCATTGCCTTTGACCAACGACCGTTACGCATCCATTCAAGCACTGCTTGTGGTTGGTTAAGGCATAAGTCACTACCAATCGCTAAATGCTCAACGCCATATTTATCGGCACAATCAGCAATCATGGTACAAAAATCATTTAACGTACAATCACTGCCATTCGGTAAATGAAAAGGATATAAGCTGAAGCCTAATAAGCCACCTGCCTTGGTTAAAGCACTAATAACGGTGTCAGATTTATTACGCAACGCCTCATGCGCGGTAGTTGGATTAGCATGACTGATACAGATTGGACGCTTGGATACCTCAATAGCCTCAAGCGTTGATTGCTCAGCACTGTGTGACATATCAATAATCATCCCGACTCGATTCATCTCGGCTATGGCTTGCTGACCGAAACGCGTAATGCCACTATCATTTTGCTCATAACAACCCGTCGCCAGTAAGCTCTGGTTGTTATAAGTCAGCTGCATAATCAGTAAACCTAGGCGGCGCATGACGCTAATCAAACCAATTTCATCATCGATAGGCGAGCAGTTTTGCGCGCCAAAGAAGATACCCACTTTGCCTTTTTGCTTAGCAGTCTCAATATCAGCGACTGAATAAACGGGCAAAATCAAATCGCTATTTTGCTCAAAGCGTGCATTCCATTCCGCAAAGCGTGTTAGGGTCTGGCGCGCATCTTCGTGATAGACCAATGTGGCGTGTACCGCATCGATACCACTGGCTTGTAGTATCTTGAAATAATCACGATCCCAATGGCTATACTGTAATCCGTCAATGATGATATGGTCTTGGTACATCTCAAACTCCCTTTATGCTTTTGTAAGTAGCCGCTCGGCGCATGTCCAACCAGTTGCGCCATGATTAATCAATTAACTGCGGCTAGCATCCTTTTAATCCGCT
>DAIPIF010000107.1:0-6995 GCA_036770925.1 Psychrobacter sp. | reverse complement strand
AAACGATTGTATCTTATTTATAAAAGACTGACTATAGTTACTACTTTAGACCCAATGTATTGAGATTGGGTTCATCCTTATAAGGATCTAAACACCGTCTCAGACTAAAATTATGGCTTAGGTATACGCAATACTTGACCCGGATAGATTTTATTAGGATCTGATAACATCGGCTTATTGGCTTCAAATATCTTCATATAATCACTAGACGAGCCATAGACCTGCTGCGCAATTTTAGATAGGTTATCACCCGATTTTACGGTGTACATCGTTGATTCAGGCGCGTCTTCTTCGATATCAATATTATCAATGACTTTTGCAACATGTTGCACATTACCGATAGCGATAATCGCCTTTTCACGATCTGCTTGGGTTTTTGCTTTACCACTAATCTCTGCCGTATCTGTCGAGCCGTTATATTTGACTTTTAGGTCGCTGATGTTGAGGTTCTGCTGCTGGATACGGCGCAGTAAAATACTGGCTACGGATTGCGCTGAAGGCTCACTGGCTTTTACTGGCGTGGTCGTATCGGCTTTGGTTTCTATCTTGGCATCATGCTTAGCATCGTCACGATTAAAGATTTTATCACCGATATCTTTTGCAAAACTAAAAATTCCCATATCACTGCTCCTTTAAGTATTTTTTATAAGTTATTTATCACTAGATTTTTATCAATGGATTTTATTGATTATTGAATGCACCCACTTAATTGACTGACTCAGAATATAACAACAAGGTGCCCTTGCATAGCTTTGCCGAGTAAAGCTATGTTGAATAATGTTACTTTGTCGTGTCTTGTGTTAATAACGATAAAATAAAACGGTAAAAAAACCAAAATGGTAAAAAAAACCCAAAAAAAACCGCTTATCCAAATAGATAAGCGGTTTAATACAGCCTGTTATAACAACTGCCATTTATAACAGCAAATATTATAGTTGCGCTTGTACGTAATCCACAGCTTTTTGAACCGTAGTCAATTCTGCTGAATCTTCATCAGGGATAGTGATGCCAAAGTCACTTTCAAATGACATGACCAACTCAACGAGATCTAGTGAATCGGCACCCAAATCTTCCATAAAAGAGGCATCATTACTGATGTCATCAACATTCATACCCAATTGCTCTGCTACTGCAGACTTTACTCTTAGCTCAGTATCGTTACTCATATAGACTACTCCGTTTTTATCTATTAATTTTTAACATATCCGTACACTGCTTTGGTGAGTGGCGGATGTTATGTAGAATATGCCACATTATGTCAGCTTTGCAAGCTTAATACCGCGTATCAAGTCATGCGTTTCATTCAATGCCTAATCAGACCTTGCTATAATACAGGTCTTTGATACAAAAGTATGCGCTATTATAGCATCATTAATTATAGTTTACACTCGTTCACACAATTTATGCTCTAAATAATATTTTATTATACAGGCATATAGCAGCAATATTTTATCCTACATATACATGCCGCCATTGACAGGAATCACCGCGCCTGTAATATAGCTGGCTTCATCACTTGCCAAAAACAGCACGGCGGCGGCGATATCCTCTGGTTGACCCAAACGTCCGATAGGTACGGCATCGAGCATAGAATTGAGTAGGCGCTCATCAAGCTCATCCGTCATATCGGTTTCAATCAGACCCGGAGCGACACTATTTACAGTAATTTGACGGGAACCAATTTCACGCGCTAAGGTGCGGCTAAAGCCTTCAACACCCGCTTTGGTTGCCGCATAGTTTGACTGTCCCGCATTACCCATTTGCGCCACCACTGAGCTGATATTGATAATACGACCACGACGCGCTTTCATCATGCCACGTATGGCACGCTTACTCATGCGATAAACTGAGGTTAAGTTGGTATCTACCACACTGTCCCAATCATCATCTTTCATGCGCATCAGCAAACCGTCATGCGTGATGCCTGCGTTATTGACCAGCACTTGTACCGCGCCATAGACGCTTTCAATCTCCTCAAATAGCTTTTCGATTTGTGCCATATCACGCACATCCAAAACGCGTCCTATCCCACCGGAATCATGCAAATACTCATTGATAAGGGCAGCGCCTTTTTCAGTGGTCGCCGTACCGATGACAAAATGACCTTCTTTAGCAAAGCGCTTGGCAACGGCTTTACCAATACCGCGGCTGGCACCAGTGACTAATGTAATTGTACGACTCATAATAACACCTCCAATAATTTATCTAAGCGGGCAGGTTTGTCTGTTGGATAGCTGACAATAGGATGCGCTTGGCGTTTTGCCAAATTGCTCAATACATTACCGCTACCACATTCAATTAAAATATTAATTTGCTTATCCGCTAATTCCTGCATCGTTTGTGACCATAGCACCGGCTCACTCAACTGCTCAGTCAGTGCTTGCTTGATACCTGATGTACTGGTTTCAATATGCGCGTGACGGTTTTGAATCACCGGTATAACCGCTTGATCAAAATTGATAACTGCCAGTGCTTCTGCCAGTGCCTGACTTGCAGGCTGCATCAGCGCGCAATGTGACGGCACACTGACCTTTAGAGGAATGGCCTTTTTGCCAGTATTTTGTACCTTATCAATGACCGCAGCGACGCCAACCGCATTGCCAGATACCACCACTTGTCCTGGACTATTAAAATTGGCCGCACCCACAATAGCCCCCTCAACATGCTCAGTCGCTTGCTCACACAGCGTCTCAACGCGCTGATCTTCTAAACCTAAGACTGCTGCCATTGCTGTATCTATGCCTTCAACGGCTTGCTGCATCAGCTTGCCACGTTGATGTACCAATTGAATAGCATCCGTAAACGAGAGCACACCAGCGGCGCAAAGGGCGCTGTATTCACCCAATGAGTGACCCGCCAAGTAACAAGGGGTTTTATCCATCTTGTCCTGTAAGATACGCCAAATAGCAATGCTCGCGGCTAATAGTGCAGGCTGAGTATATTGCGTTTGGTTGAGTAAGGTTTCATCTTGACAAATCGCCCATAAATCCTCGCCCAAAGCGGCGCTCGCTTCAGAAAAAGTCTCATGAATTTGTGGATAAATTTCTGCCAGCTCAGTGGTCATACCCACAACTTGCGCACCTTGCCCAGGAAAGATAACTGCAATACGAGCAGGCGGTGTATGTTTGGTTTCAGATACAGATACCATAGCCAATAATCCTTAAATGAATCGGAGATGTCCCTAGTTTGAATCGGGTAGTATTGTGGATCAATAATAGTTTAAATGAGTGATGGTTTAATTGAGTGATAGTTTAACAGATTATCATTAATAGCTAACGATATACTATTGCAACTTGCTAGCATGATTGATGAGACCGCATTGGACGATATAAACCTAGTAACGCCAAATAACAAAAAGCCAAGTATCCAGCTACATAGTATATGATAGCGGAATAACTTGGCTTTTGTTAACTTAATATTTATTGTTCAATGGTTAAAATGTAGCAGCCATGCAGATAACGATTACTCGCTTAACGGTGCTACATCCGTTACCAAACAGACAATAAATTAAGCCTCTTGACTAACTTTGAACAACTGACGACCGCGATAAAAACCATCTTTAGTCATGTGATGACGACGATGTTTTTCACCAGTGGTAGAATCAACGCTAAGCTCAGCCACTTCCATACGGTGGTGTGAACGGCGCATGTCACGACGAGAACGGCTTTTGCGACTTTTTTGAACAGCCATGATATAGCTCCTATACTTAAATATACTTAAAAGGGGTAAGCTTGAAATTCAGCTTTAATCGATACTATCCTAGGCTTCTAGTTTAAAAAACATAACAAGCTGAGCCTGACACATCATTCAATTCACCAGTTTGCCACTTATACTAAAAGACCAATTAAACCTAAACGTTATAGATTATTCGTTCAATCAGTTTTTATTAGCAAGCAGCAGGTTGCCAGAATGCAATAAAGCGGACATTATACGCATGTTTGATAGATTAATAAAGCCCCGCTCACATTCTTATGATAAAGAGGATGAAAAAACAGTAAAATAGCAATCATTAATAACGCAAAGCCTGTTTAGTGTTGATTGGTTCTAGCCGTTTATAACTTACCTTTTAGCGCTACTAACGCGGCAAAAGGATTCTCCACTTCTTGCTCTTCAGGTAGCTCTCCTACTTGCGTGATCGCCATTTCACAATCGTCATGTTTCGCTGCCATAGGTATTTTGAGCAAAAGCTCATCTTCCACTAATTTTTTGAGTGGCAGTAGGCGCTCAGGTGACAATTCTGTCATCACCTCATCTAGTAACAAATAATCTTGCTCTTCATCAATAAGGCTGATTTGGCTATCGTCCTCTAGCAAAGCTAAATTATAGTCGTCAGTCAAATCAATAGCGACTGGCTGCAAACAGCGCTGACACTGTAACCACACCTCACCTGTGAGCTTAATAGCTAAGTGCTGCACATTATTATGGCGATAAATCTGAGTATTTAATAATAGCGCGGATTGTGTATGTTCAGTGGTTAATAGGGGTGCAACACGCTCAAAAGAGCGGGGCATGACCTCACCTGACCACTCAAATCCGCTATCGACCCATTTATCAAAAGAGATGTTTTCAGGCATCTTGACTGACGTCGATGGTTTATTGTCAGCAGTATTGCTCACTGCTGACGGGGTTACTGGCGTGCTTGACATAAGCGACCTCATTAATCAAAAACGGTGTATAATATTGCCTGCCATACTAACCCAAAGCACCGTACCACGCTAGCGCTAGTATGTTACGATTGATGCAAACCTTATGCGCTTGCATCAATCGTAATGGGCTTAACTTTATTTTTATTGGGTTTTTATGGTGTTTTATGAATACTACTATGACTCGTCTAGACTTCTCTACTTTACTGCCCGCTTATACCGCAAAAAAACTTCTCAAGCAGCTAAATAGTATAGACCGCACAATACCCCCTCTGCCTGATGCCACGATAGATACTCTCAAACAACAATGGCAAAATCTCCCTGATAATAATAATCTTGAGAATCTTGAAAAGCATGCCACCGATTGGCTCATCAGCTTATTTAATACCTTATTTGCCACCCAACACGTGCAATTAATTCGTGGTGAGCATGAGCCAGAATACTTCCCTGCTAGTCATAGTAAACCGGCGCGTATTGAATTTGCGCATGGGTTTTTTGCCAGTGCCTTACATGAAATCAGCCATTGGTGTCTCGCAGGTAGGGCGCGCAGACTATTGAATGATTTTGGCTATTGGTATGCACCTGATGGGCGTAGTGCTGCTCAACAACGGGCATTTGAGCAAGTAGAAATTAAACCACAAGCGATTGAGTGCTTATTGACTTTAGCGTCTCAGCGCCCTTTTCAAGTGTCACAAGACAATTTATTTGCTGATTTCGATACCAGCAATAGCACCTTTGCAGCTGACGTCTATCAGCAAGCTGGCGCTTATATCCGTAATCCTGATACCCTGCCCCGTGATGCGCAAAGCCTGTTACGCGCCCTACTAAGCATTTGCTAATCAAATGGCTTGAGATTGGAGTCTAGCTACTGCTTATTGACAGCCTATACCTTTTGAGCATTTAACCATTCTCTACCAACCGTAACGCCTTACTACTACCTGCCTGTTTGTTTTAACGCTATACTTATTAGCGACTGTCATTACTCTATAAAAATTATAACCTTATTCATTATATTAGGAGCTACCATGCAAACCCTTTATATCCATCCTGACAATCCACAGCCGCGCCTCATCGAGCAAGCTGCAAATATGCTACGCAATGATAAGCTCATTATTTATCCAACCGATACCAGTTATGCTTTTGGCTGTCGTTTGGGAGCAAAGGATGCATTAGAAAAGCTCAAACAGATTCGTGGCTTGGATGATAAGCATCAATTCACCCTGTTATGCCGTGATTTGAGCGAAATCGCAACTTATGCTGCCGTTGATAATGTGCAATTTAAACAGCTCAGAGCCCATACTCCAGCCGCCATTACTTTTATTTTAAACGCCACCAAAGACGTGCCTAAAAAATTGGCACACGCTAAGAAAAAGACCATTGGTATTCGAGTACCCAGTAACCCGATTGCGCAGGCGCTTCTAGAAGCAATGGATGAGCCAATTTTGACCAGCTCACTCATCCTACCCCATCATGATGGCATCCTCGATGATCCTTTTGATATCGAAGAGCTATTAGGCAATCAAATCGACGCACTTATCAATGCTGGTATTCAAACTACTAAACTGACCACCATCGTCGATATGACCAACAGCGAGCCTGAAATTATTAGACAAGGCGCAGCCGATGTCAGCGCTTTATTACCTTAAAACCGAATCTTAAAGTCAGTCAGTGTTTCAGAAAACCTAAAATCTCCACGCAAAAAAGCTCCAACGCATTGGAGCTTTTTTATAACTTAAATCTCATAACTTACAGTAACTACAGCTAGCTTGTATAACTAGTCGCGATCAACCAATTCTACATAAGCCATTGGCGCATTATCACCGTCACGATTACCGCATTTTACGATACGCAAATAACCACCTGGACGCGTTTGGTAACGAGGACCTAACGTACCAAATAGTTTGCCTACCATAGCTTTGCTACGCATACGGCTGAATGCTAAACGACGATTAGCAACGCTATCTTCTTTAGCCATAGTGATTAATGGCTCAGCAACGCGGCGTAATTCTTTCGCTTTTGGCAATGTTGTTTTAATCAGTTCATGCTCAAATAGTGAGTTGGTCATGTTCTGGAACATAGCCTTGCGATGACTGCTGGTACGACCCAGCTTAACTCCACTCTTACGATGGCGCATGGTCAAATATCCTTAAAGTTTAACGGCTACGATAAGAGAAACGATCATCAACACGTAAGTCAGCGGGTGGCCAGTTATCTAGGCGCATACCGAGCTCTAAATCTTTAGACGCTAATACGTCCTTGATTTCGGTTAATGATTTCTTACCAAGATTTGGGGTTTTAAGTAGTTCAGTCTCTGAACGCTGTACCAAATCACCGATATAGTAAATGTTTTCA
>DAIPIF010000106.1:0-7054 GCA_036770925.1 Psychrobacter sp. | reverse complement strand
CGGATTTTGGTGATGATAGCAAGGCGATTCGCGAGTTTGGCTTTGATGTCGTCTATCGCTTATGTGAGCGCTTGATGAGTGAGGGCGTCCCTGCCATGCATTTTTATAGCATGAATAAGGTTGAGCCCAATAAACGTTTGGTTGAAGCGTTAGGTTTGATTGCTTAAATATTTATTAAAGGTATGACTTAATGACTGGCGTTCTTAGGAGCGCCAGTCTTTTTGCTATGGGAATTGCATTTATGCGAATTCCACTTATAACAATCCCTTTACCCACTCAAATGATATTCTGCTAAGATATTGAACATATATCATGAATCACATTATAGGAATAAGTAACTTTGCGACGTTTCTTTTATGCCACCAGTAGCGATAGCAGTGATAAAAACACCCCAACCTACCCGCAACTTAGCACCTTAACTATCGGTGCTCACGTCGAGTTAACCGAAAGTATCGTCCATCATTGGTGCCGTGTACTGCGCGCCAATATCGGCGATAAAGGCATTTTGTTCGATGGTTTTGGCGGTGAATATCAGGTACAGCTCACAGCTATCAGTAAAAAAAATGCGACGGTAAGCATATTGGCTTATCAGCAGGCTGATAATACCGCGCCGATTATAAGCAAAGTCGCTTTGGTGATGAGTCGTGGCGAGCGGATGGATTATGCCATTCAAAAGGCGACTGAGCTTGGGGTGACCGCTATTCAGCTGCTGAGCAGCCAGCATGGCGAGGTCAACCTAAAACCGGCGCAAGTAGAGAAAAAACTGGCGCATTGGCAGCAAATCGCCATTGCCGCGTGTGAGCAATGCGGGCTTAATCGCCCGCCGCTTATTTTCGCGCCCTTGCCGATTACCACGTGGCTACAGCAAACGCAACCCTTACCGCTTGTGAGCCGTGTCAGCCCTATCGTGGCAGCACTCAGTCGTGACCCTTATTATTATGTCTTGGACACGCCAGCAGACCTGCGCTTGGTACTCAGTGTACCGGCCGAGAACCTGCCTGCCATGCCGACGCGCTTAACACAGGTGATGGCAACTCAATCCCCTTTTATTGAATTATTAATCGGTTCTGAGGGTGGGCTCAGTTCTGAGGAGATAACGCACGCGATACAGTCAGGGTTTGAGCCGTGGCAAATCGGTAAGCGTATCCTGCGTACCGAAACCGCTCCCGTGGTAGCGTTAGCGACTTTGCATGCTCTTAGTATCTGATCCAGCAGGTTTAGCGATTATCCATGAGCGCTTATTATGAGTACTTTTACCCCTATTTCAGCGCCCCTTAAGCAGCAATTACTCGCCCAATTATGTGCGCAGATGAATGATGCCATCTCGATATTAGATGCCGATTTACGTTATATGGCGGTCAATGTGGCGTATGAGAAAATGATTGGCTATGATGAGGCTTTTTTGCTTGGGCGACCTTTAGGAATCTATGCTGCTGAGTTTTTGACTGAAAAAGAGCGCCATATTTTACAAGATATTAGGCGCGGCTTAGCCGAGACAGGTTTTTATGAAAATGATTTTGTCATGGCAACTCGCTATGGACAAATGCTAGATTGTCATGTGACTTATTATAGGATTGATCATGAGCACACGACTTATCATGTGGGCATGATTCGTGATAACTCCTCGGTCATCCATGATAAGCAGCAACTCAGGCATCTCCTCAATTATAATCATCTGACGGGACTACCCAATCGTAAAGTTTTTTTGAGCCAAGCCAGTGATTTATTAATGGACAGTTACCAAGAAGTGGTGATTGTGCGCATCAATATTGACCGCTATCGTACGTTGACCAATACTTTAGGGCAAGACACTGTCAATACGCTGATAAAGCAGTTTGTCGCTAGAGTAAAAAAGATGAGGCTTAATCATTTACATAGCTTTGCACACTTTGGCGGTGATGATTTTGCGTTATTATTTGAGTGTCCTGATGCTCAGATGGTGCGCCATCAGTTAGACAGCTTGATGCAGATGTGTGAGCAGCCTTTTACTATCAATCTTAAAAATACCCCAAATCTCCAAAATACTCGGCAACACAAGCCCGCATCTCCTAATTCTCCACTGAGGCATAATGCGCTTTATCTGCATATCTCTGTTGGGGTCAGTTATTTCCCGCAGCACAGCGACCCATTAGCGCCGTTATTGACCAAGGCTGAAAAAGCGCTACAGTATGTCAAACAGCATGGCGGTGATGATTGTTGTTGGTACAGTGACGCGGTCAATGCGGCGGTACTCAATGAGACCTCTATCGATAGTCTACAGCTAGAAGCTGAACTGAGAGCCGCCATTAATCAGCAGCAATTTATCGTGTATTATCAGCCCAAAGTCGTGCTAAAAACCACTGCTATTATTGGCTTTGAGGCGTTGGTGCGCTGGCAGCATCCGACTCGCGGTCTGCTGTCGCCGCCTGATTTTATGGACATGCTACTCAAGCACAAGCTATCTTTTGAGCTGTTTGAACAAGTGGTCACTCAGGTGGGCAAACAGCTGTCTGTTTGGCAGCAATTGGGCTTATCTCAACGCATTTGTATCAACGCTGATGCCGCCGAATTCAACCACCCTAAATTTAATAAAGTCATTAATCGTTTATTTGAGCCGCCTCTTATTCGTCCTGCACAGCTACATATTGAGCTGACAGAATCCTCCTTAATGTTAAGCCATCCTAATGTCAAACAGCGACTTGAGGCGCTAAAAATACTCGGGATTTGTTTGGTTCTTGATGATTTTGGCACAGGTTATGCGTCATTAAGTTATTTACAAGAATACGATTTTGATTTTATAAAAATTGATAAAAGTTTTATCAGTAAAATCACCAATGATGCCACCCAACAAGCCATCGTAAAAGCGATTTTGGATTTGGCAAAAGCGTTAGAGATGCAAGTTATTGCCGAAGGGATTGAAACCCAAGAACAGGCAACTCTACTGCTAAAAATGGGCTGTAAATATGCGCAAGGCTACTGGTTTGGGCGACCTGTAGCCGGTGACTGTGCCACCCAAATGCTGCAACAGCAAGATTTAGCAAATGATATTTCTCACTAATCACCCGCTTTTTTTATGGGTTAATGCTTATTGGATAAGCGATGCAAGACAGGTTGATGACTAATCAGTGTTACCTCAAAACTTGTATAATATTCGCTAAACACCTATCTTTTATATGACATATATACCTCATATTATATTTAACACTTACTTAATATGACTAAGATTTGATGGATAAGGTGGCGATTGGTCAGCAGTTCATTCTCACTTAGTCATCACTAAAAACAGGACTGACGATTATGCAGTATAAAGCGCCCTTACGTGATATCCAATTTGTGATGCATGAGTTACTGGACAGCGAAAGTCACTACAAAACCTTACCGGCGTTTCAAGAAGCCGACCGTGAGTTGATGGACAGCCTGTTTGAGATGGCGGCAAGCTTTGCTGAAAATGAGCTGTCACCCCTGAATCAAAGCGGTGATGCAGAAGGTTGTCAGTTTGATAATGGGCAAGTGACCACGCCAAAAGGTTTTAAAGAAGCGTATAAAGCCTATTGTGAGCTTGGTTTTCCTGCCTTGTCTGCTGAAGAAGCCTTTGGTGGTCAAAATATGCCGTTCTCATTATCGACGGTTATCAATGAGATGATAGGCACCGCTAACTGGTCATTTTCTATGTATCCTGGTCTATCAGATGGCGCGATTCAAACCATCGAGCATCATGGTACGGACGCGCAAAAACAAACTTACTTAGAAAAAATGGTCAGCGGCGAATGGTCAGGCACCATGTGCTTGACTGAAGCCCATGCCGGTTCTGACTTGGGTATTATCCGCACCAAAGCAGAACCGAACGATGACGGCAGTTATAGCATTACGGGTCAAAAAATCTTTATCTCAGCGGGTGAGCATGACTTAACCGATAATATTATTCATATCGTTTTGGCGCGTCTACCAGGGGCACCTGCTGGCACCAAAGGCATCTCGTTGTTTATCGTCCCTAAAATTATGGTCAACGAAGACAACAGCTTAGGCGAAAATAATAAGGTGGTTTGTGGTTCTATCGAGCACAAAATGGGTATCAAAGCCTCAGCCACTTGCGTGATGAACTTCGATGGCGCAACCGGTTACCTGATTGGTCCTAAAAACCGTGGTCTGCAGTGCATGTTTACCTTTATGAACGTGGCGCGTATCGGTACCGCAGTTCAAGGTTTAACCGCCGCTGAATACGCGTTCCAAGGCTCATTAACTTATGCCAAAGACCGCCTAGCGATGCGCTCATTATCAGGCGCTAAAGCACCAGAAAAAGTGGCTGACCCTATCATTGTGCATCCAGCCGTTCGTAATATGCTATTGACCGAAAAAGCCTTTGCCGAAGGTGGTCGCGCCCTCGTTTATTATCTGGCGCATTTCGCCGATACCGTGGCAAAAGGTGAAGGTAAAGCGCTTGAATTTGCTGACCAAATGTTATCACTATTGACACCCATTGCTAAAGCCTTCTTGACTGAAACCGGTTTAGAGGCGGCAAATCATGGCGTACAGGTTTATGGTGGTCACGGCTTTATCAGCGAATGGGGCATGGAGCAAAACGTCCGTGATACGCGTATCGCTTGTCTTTATGAAGGTACCACTGAAATCCAAGCGCTTGATTTATTAGGTCGTAAAGTCTTGGGTTCACAAGGTAAACTGCTGGCGAACTTTAGCAACATTATCCAAACCTTCTGCGAAGAGAATCAAGACAATGACGCGATGGGGCAATTTATCCGCCCACTTACCAAACATCTCAAACAATGGGGCGATTTGACCGCACGTATCGGCATGCAAGCCACTGAAAACCCAGATGCAGTGGGCGGCGCGGCAGTTGATTATATGTATTTTAGTGGCTATGTCACCCTCGCTTATCTATGGGCGCGTATGGCACTAGTGGCGCAAACTGAAATCGCTAACGGTAGCAGCGAGCATGCCTTCTATGATGCCAAAGTAAAAACCGCGCAATTCTACTTTGCAAAATTACTACCACGCACCACCACCTATGTTGAGCGCATTAACACGGGCGTTGAGCCGTACATGAGCATGACTGTGGAGCAGTTTGCATTTTAAACCCTAAAATAGCTTAATATCTTTTAACTTTAACATAGCTTTTATGATCGGCAACATACTTCGTGGTGTTGCCGATTTTTTTGGTTATAGGATTGTTAAACGCCCAAAATTTGAAAGCCTATTAAAACCATCCTGTTAACTTTTATTAAAATATGCCATTTATACGCCAATTAGATTCCATTTGGCGTATAAATAGACTATTATAACTCTACTGTTCGTTTTTATAACAAGGAGGAGTCGATGGCAAGCCACAATATTACGCCCATTCGCGCCAAGGCGGGCGACACCGAAAAAGTCACTATTAATTTGGGCTATGTCGATTTGGGGCAAGTTGACTTGATGGTACAAGAGGGTTTTTATTCTAACCGTAGCGACTTTATCCGCACGGCGATACGCAATCAGCTCACCACTCATGCTGATATCGTGCAGCAAACGGTCGCGCGTAAAACCTTAGAATTAGGGCTACGCCACTATACTCGCGCCGACCTTGAAGCGGTGCAACAGCGTCATGAAAAGCTGCATATTCAAGTATTAGGGCTGGCGACCATCGCCGCTGACGTGACGCCAGAGCTGGTGGAGGCGACTATTGACAGCATTACCGTATTGGGCATGCTACAAGCCAGCCCTGAGATAAAAGCGGTTTTAGTAGACAAAATGCGCTAAGCCTGCGTACCGACGACGCTATAAATTAAACGTACACCCATTTATAACGGGAATAACCCATGGATTTTTCAAAATTTAACATGACGCCACCGCATCTCAAAGAAGCGATGGCGCTGATGACAGCAGGTCGATTACAAGAAGCCACGACTCTCATTCAACAGCACTTAAACGCAGAGGCAGTAGACAGCCATACTACGGATAAGCCCAATAGCACCAACACCATAAGAGATGTCACCCCTGATATCCCCACTAGGCAAGACAGTGCCGCAACCATAGAAAAAGGGGCAGAAAAAGCAGAACCTATCATAGAACAGATGAGCGCCAGTCCTGAAAAGGGCGCGAGCCAGTCCGCTCCTAAACTGCCTGATAGCCTACAAAGCTTCGCCGATACGATTAAAAATTTCACATTGGACTTGTCAGCGATGATGGACCTCAGTGGCATGAGTGCTGGACTGCATACACCTAGCGAGCCGACTATTCCTGAGAATGCCGCGTTTTTGCAAAGGACACTGACGTCCTCCCAAGGCAGTCATGACTACAGACTATATATCCCTGCAAACTATGCCCAAGCTGTCGCACAAGGTTTAACGGTACCGTTAATAATGATGCTCCACGGCTGCACCCAATCGCCTGAAGATTTTGCCGTGGGCACCCGCATGAATGAATTGGCAGAGGCGCACCAATGTCTGATTGTTTATCCTTCGCAGCCGGCTTCTGCCAATCCAAATCGCTGCTGGAATTGGTTTCAGCCGACCCATCAACAGCAAGGTCAAGGTGAGCCGGCGTGGCTTGCTGCATTGACCCAAGACATTATCAACACCTATGCCGTGGACGCCTCAAAGGTATATATTGCAGGTCTATCAGCGGGCGCGGCGATGGCAGTGATTATGGCAGAGACCTATCCAGAGAGGTATGCCGCTGTTGGTGTGCATTCAGGACTGGCATATCGCAGTGCCACTGATTTATCTTCAGCCATGCAAGCGATGCATACAGGTGGTTCAGCTCATATCAATGAGGACACCAACCGTACATTTGTGCCGATGATTGTGTTTCATGGCGATCAAGACCATACGGTGAGTATTCGTAATGGCGAACAGCTGTTTGAGCAAGCAAAACAGCGCTTGCAAGCCCAAAAGTCGTCTTTAAGTACTCAGCAACATAAGCCCGTATCTGCTCAACATTGTCGTAGCACTCAGCTGCAAATTTGTGATGATAAAGGTGTGAGTCAGTTGGAGTATTGGAAGATACACGGTGCGGGGCATAGCTGGGCGGGTGGCAGTAGCGCAGGGTCTTATACCTATCCTAAAGGACCAAATGCCTC
>DAIPIF010000105.1:0-7075 GCA_036770925.1 Psychrobacter sp. | reverse complement strand
CAGGCTCGCATAGCGCGCAGTCGATGCACTCATCAGGGTCGATGACGAGGAAGTTTGGGCCCTCATAAAAGCAGTCCACAGGACAGACTTCTACGCAGTCCGTATGTTTACAAAGGATACAGTTATCTGCAACGACAAAGGTCATAGTGATGGCTACCTATTATTGGTGGGGCTAATGAATGGGTTTGGCTAAATAAATACTAAATACAAATAAGGCACATTTTAGCGCTTTTATGGCACTTGCACAAACCTCTTTAGCGACTAATGTGTTGTTTGAGCTGATACAGTAGGTCATGGGCTTGTTTGGGTGTGAGGCTATCAGGGTCGAGCTGGCTGAGCTGCTGATATATCTCAAGCCATTGTTTTTGCTGTAGATTATCAGTGTTATCAGTGCGTGTCGGCTCAGGCTCTGTGGCAGTTTGGGCGCGGTCTATCTGATAGCGCGGCAGGCTTTGCGCTTTTACTGACTGAGCTAAGTCGGTTTTGTCATCAGTGGCGCTGCTGCCATGCAGCTCAGTGGCGATAGACTCTGGCGGTAAGTGCTCAAGCAGATAGCGTTTGGCATCGCTGAGCACTGCGGCGGGGATACCTGCCATCTTTGCCACATGCAGCCCAAAGCTGGAGCTGGCGGCACCGTCCTTGATTTTATGCAGCAGCAGCAGTTGTCCATCGACCTCCTGAGCGGCAACGTGGACATTGCGGATGCCGGTGAGCGGGTCGGCAAGTTGGGTCAGCTCAAAGTAATGGGTGGCAAATAAGGTCAAGCAGCCGATAGCGCGCAGTTTATTGACGCAGGCATGGGCAATGGCGAGTCCGTCAGTGGTGGCGGTGCCGCGTCCGACTTCATCCATCAGCACGAGGGATTTATCCGTGGCTTGGTTTAAGATAGTGGCGGTTTCTATCATCTCGACCATAAAGGTGGATTTGCCGCCGGCTAAGTCATCCGCTGAGCCAATACGGGTAAAGATACGGTCGATATCACCGATAATGGCACGCTTGGCAGGCACAAAACTGCCACAATGTGCCAGCAGTACGATGAGCGCGGTTTGGCGCATATAGGTGGATTTGCCGCCCATATTAGGACCGGTAATCAGCAGTAAGCGCTCGGGGTGGTTTTTATGTTGCGTCATAACAGTACTATCGCTAGCCGCGCTGCCTAAGAGACAATCATTGGCGACAAACTGGCTGGGCTGAGTGCTGCCTGAGTGCTTCGCCTTGTGTAGCGCTGCCTCAACCACCACATGACGCCCCGCACGGATAGCGATGTGGGTTTGATGGTTGGGCGCTGTTATAGAATGAGCGTCATGGCTCATGGTGGGTCGGTGCCAGTGATGATGCACTGCCAATTGTGCCCAATTGCTGAGCACATCGATTTGGGCGATGGCGGCGCTGAGTGCTTGTAGCGGCGTCAGATGGCTGGCAAGGGTGCTCAGGAGCTGCTGATACAGCTGCTTTTCGCGGGCGAGTGCTAAGGTTTGCGCGCTGAGATATTCGCTCTCTAGTCTCTTTAGCGGTTCGGTGATAAAGCGTTCGCTGTTTTTGAGGGTTTGCCTGCGGATAAAGTGACTGGGGGCATGTTGCGCTTGCATCTTGGGTAATTCAAAATAAAAGCCGCTGACTTTATTAAAGCCGACTTTGAGGCTCGCGAGCTTGTGGCTGTCGCGCTCCTGCGCTGCCATGCTATCGAGGGTCGCTTGAATATTATCATGCAAGTGGCTCAGTCTATCAAACTCCTCATCAAAGCCCGCCGCGAGCATACCGCCATCACGGGTATGGGCAGGCGGCTCGCTGACGATAGCGCGCTCAATCAGCTCGCTGATGTCTTGCAGCGCGGGCACGTGGCTTGGCAGTTGCTGCATCAGCATTGGCAATAGCCCCGTATCTGTCGGGCGCATAGCGGCGGTCGTTAGTAAGGTGGTCAATTGCTCACTGGCTTGGATACTCTCGGCAAGCTTACGCAAGTCACGCGGACGCGCACTCATCAGCCCGATGCGGCTACTGATACGCTCGATATCACCGATATGGTCGAGAGTGCTGCGTAATTGCTGGGTTAAGGCGTGTTTATCGGTCAGCTTATGGCGCTGAGGGACTAATAAAAGCTCTGGCTGTGTGTCGCTGTTGCGATGGCTGTTATTCATACTGTTATGCATACGCTCGTTATGAGTGCCGTTATCGCTGGTATTATCTGCTGCTAACAGACGCTCTATCGCATCCAAGCGCTGATTGACTCGCGTATGTGCGCGCAGCGGGCGCTTGACATGCTGCACCAATAAGCGCCGTCCCATTGGGGTTTTACAATGATTTATCACTGACAGTAAAGCCGTCCCATTGGCGCTGACGGGGGTGAATATCTCAAGGTTTCGTTGGCTATCTGCATCGATAATCAGATAGTCCTCTTGCTGCTCTATAATCAGCTGATTGACTTGTGGGATATGGCGCTGCTGAGTGTGCCGCGCATAGTGTATCAGGGCGGCGCAACTGGTTTGGCTCAATAGCGCGTCGCTAATACCCAGTCCATCGAGGCGCTGCACATTGAACTGCTGACATAAAGTCGCGGCGGCATGGTCAGGATGAAAGTCCGTTGCCGCCACCTCGATAATCGGGCAATCCAGATGCTGCCGTAACCATACGAGCCACTGCTCATCCATCGCTTCACTAACGATACATTCGCTTGGAGCAAAACGCGTGAGCACGGTGAGCATTTGTGTTTGTAGATGGGCTATCGCGTCAGTATCTTGAGCCGCGTGATTGTCATTGTTATTGTGACTGTTATTGCTAATGCTTTGGGTAATCAGGGTGCCCGCTGCCAAATCCAATTGGCTAATGGCGGCTTGTAGGGGCTGACGGCTTTTGCCTTTTGGGATGCTGATATCAATAGCCACAACCGTTGGGGTGTGGTTGGGCGCAATTAAGGCATCATCGGTGATGGTGCCGGCGGTGAGGGTTTTGACCACTTCACGGCGCATGATGCTTGGCGCTTTTTTAGCGTCGGTTTTGGCTGCATCTTTAGTACTTTTTTCGCCTATATGGGGATAACTATCCGCGTCGGCTGATTCATCGATTTGCTCACAGACCACCACCGTCTCACCTGCCGCAATCAGCCGTGCCATATAGCTATCAGCAGCATGAAACGGCACGCCCGCCATCGCAATGGTGTTGCCCGCTTTATCCGTACCACGGCGGGTTAAAGTGATATCGAGTATTTGGGCGGCACGTTTGGCATCTTCCAAAAACAGCTCATAAAAGTCGCCCATGCGGTATAGCAGCAGCGCTTGCGGGTATTTGGCTTTCATGGTGAGGTATTGCACCATCATCGGGGTGTGGTGCGCAAGATCATAGCGCACCTCGCCGATCATCAAAGGCTGACTGGTAGGGTGAATAGAGGCGCGCGTGGTTTTAGCAGCAGAATGAACAGACATGCAGAATCTCTTACAACAAAAGGATAGGTATAAATGCGGTGATAGCGGCTATTTTAGCAGACTGCCCCCCTTTAAAGGCACACAAATATCCGCCCGATACCCTTGTATCCATCAGCAGCAGAACCATATATAATGACCTGACACTTTATTGGGTGATAATTTTGCGTTGGCAACACCTTATTTAAAGCAGACGCGCATTATCGAATATTTCCATAGGTTAAAAATTATGTTATCAAAGATTGTAGGCAGTGTGGTTGGCACCAAAAATGAGCGTGAACTCAAACGCATGCGCCGAGTCGTTACTAAGATTAACGACTACGAGGCCAGTATAAAAGCCCTATCTGATGAGCAGTTGCAACAAAAAACCCAAGCGTTTAAAGAACGTTTTTTAAAAGGTGAAAGCTTGGATGCGTTGTTGCCCGAAGCCTTTGCGGTTTGTCGTGAAGCCTCATTGCGGATCAACGGCATGCGTCATTATGACGTGCAGCTGATTGGTGGGATTACCTTGCACGAAGGTAAAATCGCTGAGATGAAGACTGGTGAGGGTAAAACCTTGATGGCGACACTTGCCATTTACCTCAATGCCATCAGTGGTAAAGGCGTGCATCTGGTCACCGTCAACGACTATCTCGCCGCGCGTGATGCCGACTTGAACCGCCCCTTATTTGACTTTTTGGGGCTGACCGTTGGGGTGATTTACTCGCAGCAGCCGCCAGCTGAGAAGGTCGATGCTTATCAAGCCGATATCACTTATGGGACCAATAACGAGTACGGTTTTGATTATCTACGCGATAATATGGTGTTTAAGCTGAGCGAAAAAAAGCAGCGTCCGCTGAATTTTTGTATCATTGATGAGATTGACTCCATCTTAATTGATGAGGCGCGCACGCCGCTCATTATCTCCGGACAAGCCGAAGACTCCTCACGCATGTATGCGCTGATTAATACCATTATTCCGCTGCTTATCCGCTCTGAAGATGAAGAGGCAAATAAAAATAACGAAGCCGAAGATTTTTGGATTGATGAAAAAAACCGTCAAATCGAAATTAGCGAAAAAGGCTATGAGAAAATTGAGCGCTTTTTAATTGAAGTGGGCGAGCTTGGCGAAAACGAGAGCCTATATAGCCCAACCCGCTTGCCACTACTCGCGCACGTGCAAGCCGCCATTCGCGCCCATCATATTTTTGTCAAAAATATTCATTATATCGTCGATGAGGGCGAAATTGTCATCGTCGATGAAAACACCGGTCGTACGATGCCCGGTCGCCGTTGGTCAGAGGGTTTGCACCAAGCGGTAGAAGCCAAAGAAGGCGTTGAGATTCAGGCCGAAAACCAGACGCTAGCGACCACTACTTTTCAGAACTTTTTCCGTCTGTATGACAAGCTATCGGGAATGACCGGTACGGCTGATACTGAAGCGGCAGAATTTAAATCGACCTATGATTTGGATGTTATCGTCATTCCAACTCACAAGCCAATTGCGCGGGTGGATTTGGATGACCAGATTTTCTTGACCAAATTAGGTAAATATAAAGGCATCATCCGCGAGATTAAAGAGATTCAAGCCAAAGGCGCACCCGTGTTGGTCGGGACGGCAACTATTGAAGCCAGTGAGGAGCTGTCCTACTTACTCGACCAAGAAGGCGTCAAGCATAATGTCCTAAACGCTAAGCAGCATGAGCGCGAAGCGGAGATTATCGCACAGGCGGGTAGCCCCAAAGCAGTGACTATTGCCACCAACATGGCAGGTCGAGGCACGGATATTATCTTGGGCGGTAACTGGCAATCGTTTATCGTCGATATCGACTCGGTCAGCCCTGAGGAGATGCAGCGCCTAAAAGCGCAGTGGCAAGTTAAGCATGACCAAGTGGTAGATGCCGGCGGCTTGCATATCATTGGCTCTGAGCGCCACGAGTCCCGCCGCATTGATAATCAGCTGCGCGGTCGTGCCGGTCGCCAAGGTGACCCTGGTATGTCGCGCTTTTTCTTATCACTAGAAGATGACTTGATGCGTATCTTTGCCGGTGACCGCGTGGTCAATATGATGCGCGCGATGGGTCTCAAAGAAGATGAAGCCATCGAGCATAAAATGGTCTCAAAATCTATCGAAAACGCCCAAGGTAAAGTTGAGAGCCGCGACTTTGATGCGCGTAAAAACTTGCTGAAATACGATGATGTTGCCAATGAGCAGCGTAAAGTCATCTATAGTCAGCGCGATGACTTACTTGCCGAAACTGATTTGCTCGATGCGCTAAAAGTCATGCACAAAGAAGTTTATAACGCCATGATTAATCAGTTTATCCCGCCGGGCTCCATTGATGATCAGTGGAATATCGATGGACTTGAGGATGAATTAGAAGAAGAGTTCAAGCTTTACATGCCGATTAATGATTGGCTCGATGAAGACCGCCGCCTAGATGAAGAGGCGCTCCGAGCAAAAATTATCGACACCGCACTGGCGCATTTTTATGAGCGCCGTGAGCAAATGGGCGAGCACAGTGCCGCCCAGCTTGAGCGCCATTTTATGTTACAGAGCCTTGATAAGCACTGGAAAGAGCATCTAACCCAAATGGATCAGCTGCGTAAAGGCATTCATCTGCGCGGTTATGCCCAAAAAAACCCCGAGCAAGAATATAAGCGTGAATCCTTTGAGCTGTTCCAAATGATGCTCGGCGCGATTAAATCTGAAACCGTACAAGACTTATCCCGCGTGCATATCCCAACTGCTGAGGAGATTGCGGCGCTAGAGGCGCAGCAGCGCGCCGATGCCGAGCGTATGCAAATGCAGTTTGAGCATAATGAGGTGGCAAACTTAGCGGGCGAAACTCAGCCGAATCCACGCGCACAAAATCAAGGGACGCGTGCCAATGGTCAGATGCGCGTCAGCTTAGGCGGTATCGTCGCGGGGACGAGCCCCAATAATGCAGATGACATTGATAACGCAAGCGCAGCCCCTGCCGCGCTCAATAGCCCTGAGCCCAATCCTTATGCCGGTATGAATATCAGCCGTAATGCGCCGTGCCCTTGTGGCTCTGCTCTCAAATATAAACAATGTCATGGTAAGATTTAATTTATAATAATTTAACTATCTGTTTTGGAGAGGGTTATGAGTCAAGGGCATTTACGTCGTTCGGTATTTGTGACAGGTCTGCTACTAAGCGCTATCGCTATCAGCGCCTGCTCGCCTGAGCCTGAGCCGAACGTAGAGGACAGCATTACGGCAGAAGAGTCGGTACCGATGTCTGCTGAACCTGCTGAGCCAAACGATATGGTGATTGCCGCCAATGATGCTACGCCCACTGACAGTGACACAGACGCCAGCATTGCGTCTGCCTCTGACACCGGTATGCAGCTGACTTATGCCTGCTCACCTGAGCTGGATATGCACGCTACTTATAAAGATAGCGAAGGGTCGGTGAGTTTAGAGACGCCTCAAGGACTACTGACTTTGGTCAAAAGTACGGCGGATACTGGCGCTGAAGTCTTTACTGTTGCCCGTGGGCTTGATGGTAGTACGGGATTTACGCAGTGGCGTCTAGAGGGTACTGACCGAGAGGTGGGTACTTTGCAGACCGGTGCCAATGCCAATAAGGTGACTACCTATGACTGTGATATGTTAGATTAAGCGCAGTTAGCTCATATCAATCAGAGTGTGG
>DAIPIF010000104.1:0-7095 GCA_036770925.1 Psychrobacter sp. | reverse complement strand
TGATATACTCATGCGATAAATCACAGGTATAAACGGTATCACTCGCCTCGCCGCGTGCCAGCTGAATATGAATGGTAATCTCAGCGCGGCTCATAACGCTCTTGCCCGCCTCTTCGGTGTAATCAGGCGCGACCACCCCATTTTGTACAATCATCACCTCATCTAGTGACACAGTGACGTGGTCGGTATCTAAGTCCTCGATACCGGCATAACCAACGGCTGCCAAAATACGTCCCCAGTTGGCATCACTGGCAAAAAACGCGGTTTTGACCAGTGGCGAGTGGGCAACGGCATACGCCACGTCACAACATTCTTGCGTGGTTTTGCCGCCAGTGACTTTGACGGTCATAAATTTGGTCGCGCCCTCGCCATCGCGCACAATTAACTGTGCTAAGCGTACAAATACTGCCGTTAAAGCAGCCAATAACGGCTGATAATGCGGATGCTCGGGGCTATCGATGCTATCACTACTTGCCTTGCCAGTGGCGATGAGTACGCAGCAATCATTGGTTGAGGTATCGCCATCAACGGTGATGCGGTTAAAAGACTGCTCATTAATAGTGATCAGCATTTCTTGCAAAACATCCGCGGCAATATTGGCATCGGTGGCGACATAGCCAAGCATGGTTGCCATATTCGGGCGAATCATGCCAGAACCTTTGGAGATGCCCGTAATGTGATAATTGATTGGTTTTGCAGCGTCGGCATCCGCAATCGTTACTTTTTGGCTAGCAACTTTAGGAATCGTATCAGTGGTGCGAATGCCATTCGCTGCAGCAAGCCAGTTATCGGCACCCAAATGCGCCATGGCTGTCTCTAATCCTGCGATAATGGCGGCGCTATTTAGCGGCTCACCGATGACGCCGGTAGAAAACGGCAGCACCGTTTGCGTGGCGACCCCTGCACGCTTGGCTAATGCCGCGCAGATATCAGTGGCACGGCGTATGCCATCAGCGCCCGTACCGGCATTGGCGTTACCAGTATTGGTGACCAAATAGCGCGGACTCACGCTTGCAAAATGCTCACGTAATACGCGCACTGGCGCCGCGCAAAAACTATTTTTGGTGGTGACAATCGCCGTCGTTGCGCCATCATCAATCTCAATCACTACCAAATCATCGCGGTCTTTATAACGCACGCCAGCCGCAGTGGCGGAGAGCGTTATGCCGTCAATGGCATAAATAGTATCAGGTATTGCCACGTTTCCAACAGCCATAAGAAATCCTTATATTTTGTTTATTTTTTGGTTAAGTCAAAAGTTGACCAAATCGGCGCATGGTCAGAGGGTTTTTCCATGGCGCGGAGCTCATAACTGATACCGGCATCTAAGCATTGGCTGGTCAAATCAGCAGTGCATAAAATATGGTCAATGCGCATACCGCGCTTAGGGTCGTCATTAAAGCCGCGACTGCGATAATCAAACCAGCTATAACGCTCGCTACACTCAGGATAATGCAAACGATAAGTATCCGTCAACTCCCGCGCCATCAGTGCCGCGTACCACTCGCGCTCTTCAGGCAAAAACGAGGTTTTGCCAGTTCTCAGCCAGCGTTTGGCATTTGCCTCGCCCAGACCAATATCACTATCTTCAGGTGCAATATTCATATCGCCCATGATAATAAGCGCACGTCCTTCGGCTTTTAAAGTATCAATATAAGCGGTGATATCCGCATAATACTCCCGCTTCATCGGGTATTTCGTAGGATGGTCTTGGCTCTCGCCTTGTGGAAAATAACCATTTAAGACATCAATCTCGCGTCCATCAATCTCATAACGGGCATGAATAAAGCGCTTTTGCGCCTCGGCATCCTCATCAGGGAAGCCTTTTTGGACAAAAATAGGCGCAACTTTGGATAATAGTGCCACGCCATAGTGTGCTTTTTGCCCAAAGTACTCAACGTGATAACCCAAACCCTCTACTTGTTCTAAAGGAAACTGTTCATCATGAACTTTGGTTTCTTGTAAACCCATGATATCAGGGTCGATAATATCGCGTACGGCTTCTAATTGATGTTGGCGCGCACGGATACCATTAATGTTAAAACTGACAAAACGAGTCATGCTTTATCCTATATTATTGATATAAAAATGTAGAGGCTTACTCAGCAGTGAAGGGTCGATACCTTATGATAACAGACTTCAGCGCCGCGAGCGGCTGCCTCTGATAATGCTTATGCCTATCATTAAAAAACCTCCCAAAGTCAGCAAGATATTGGAAGGCTTTTAGGTATCGTTGGTATTGACTAAAGCTGACGCTAAAAAGGAGTGTTAGCCAATCGCCAAATCTTCTTTTTCGCCCAGCTCATACAAAGCGCCTGCACGCCCAACGATAAGCGGGTCAACGTGTCCGACCTTTTTATCATCTTTTTTATCGTACGGCAGTTTATTGAGTACATAACGCATGGCGTTGAGGCGCGCGCGTTTTTTGCAGTCGGATTTGATAACTATCCATGGCGAATCTGAGGTATCCGTGTTGTAGAACATCGCCTCTTTGGCAAGGGTGTATTCGCTCCACTTATCGAGTGATGCCATGTCAATGGGCGAGAGTTTCCACTGTTTCAGCGGATGCGCTTCACGTTGGGCAAAGCGGCGGCGCTGCTCATCGCGGCTGACCGAGAACCAGAATTTTATCAGATGAATACCTGAATCAGTGAGGTTTTTTTCAAAGTCGGGCACTTGCTTCATAAAGGTCTGGTATTGCTCATTGCTACAAAAGCCCATCACCCGCTCAACGCCGGCGCGGTTATACCATGAGCGGTCAAAAAAGACGAACTCGCCAGCCGTTGGCAAATGCTTGACATAACGCTGAAAATACCATTGACCAAGCTCTTGTTCGCTCGGTTTTTCAAGTGCCACCACTCTTGCACCGCGTGGGTTCAAATGCTCCATAAAACGTTTGATGGTGCCGCCTTTACCCGCCGCATCACGACCTTCAAAGATGATGACGACTTTTTGACCGGTCTCACGTACCCAGCTTTGCAATTTTAACAGCTCAACTTGTAGCTGATATTTTTCTTTTTCATAGCTTTTACGCGATAAGCGGTTTTTGTAAGGATAGCCACCCTCGCGCCAGTCCTCAGATAGCTCATCGTCTTTTTGGCTGCCTGTTCTGACTTGATTGGCAAGCGCGTGATTGGCAAATAAGTCTTTTAATTTCACCAAATCGTCGGGGGAGGCATCATGAATGAGGGCTTGCAGGTGTTCTAAGATACCTTTGATATTACCGTCTTGTAAGTCTTTTAGGATAATATCATCAATGGCTTGTTTGGTTCTCACTTGATAGCCTGATTGTTTTTTCTCAGTCTCATAACGCTCAATAGCTTGGGCATCAGTGACATAATCGTCTTTGATACGCTCAACCTCCATAGACTTATTATTCGCCGATTTGTTACTTACTGATTTATTGTTTACTGATTTGTTTTTTGCAGATTTTGCCATTTTTTACCCCTTAGTTATTTAAGAGAAAATGCGCTTAGGTGCGGCGCATCATCAAGTATGCTAAAACCCTTATTGTTTATAAGGATATTAGCATATCTTGGATGATAACCAACAAAATTCCTGCTAAAAATAATGACTTTAGGCGTTCACAGGAAACTCAAGCAGTCTGTCCCCATCGGCATCTTGGATGCGAGTGGGCAAGCCGATATCATTCAGCAAGTTGATAAAGGGCTTCGCATCGAGCTCCTCAACGTTGACCATTTTGCCGGCGTCCCACTCACCAGTCGCGATAAGCATGGCGGCGGCAACCGGTGGCACGCCCGCGGTATACGAGATACCTTGACTGCCCATGGCTTCATAGGCTTCTTTGTGGTCGGAGATATTATAGATAAAGACTTCTGCCTCCACGCCATCTATTTTACCTTTGACTTTATCGCCGATACAGGTTTTGCCTGTATAATTAGGCGCCAGTGAGCTTGGGTCTGGTAGCACGGCTTTGACCACTTTTAGGGGGATAACTTCTTGTCCTTCGGCGGTGGTTACGGGCTGCTCGGATAATAAGCCTAGGCTTTGTAATACGGTGAACACATTGATGTAATGCTCGCCAAAACCCATCCAAAAGCGAATGTTGGGTACCTCTAAATTCACCGATAACGAGTGAATTTCGTCATGACCGCTTAAGTAGCTGTTTTGCATGCCAACGATGGGCAGATCATCGGTACGCTTAACCTCAAACATTTTATTGGATTGCCATTGGCTGTTTTGCCAAGAATAAACCGTGCCCGTAAATTCACGAAAGTTAATTTCAGGGTCAAAGTTAGTGGCAAAGTATTTGCCGTGGCTACCGGCATTAATATCAATGATATCAATATCGGTCACTGAGCCGCTATCCATCATGTCATAGCCGATACGCGCATACGCATTGACCATACCGGGGTCAAATCCTGCTCCCAAAATCGCGGTGATTTGATTATCCTCACAGCGCTGTCGGCGTTGCCACTCATAGTTTTCATACCATGGCGGGGTCTCACAAATCTTGCGCGGATCTTCATGAATGGCCGTATCAATATAAGCGGTACCGGTTTCGATACACGCTTCTAATACGCTCATATTCAAAAAAGGTGAGCCGACATTAATAATGATTTGCACGCCCGTATCACGGATAAGCTGAATAAGAGCAGGAATATCCATCGCGTCAATGTGGTGCGTGTGCAAGGTCGCCGGCTGCTTAAAGCTGCCTTTTTGTTGCACACTTTGGGCGATAGCCTCACATTTATCTAGCGTACGTGAGGCGATATGGATGCTGCCAAGTACGTCATTATGCATCGCACATTTGTGGGCAACCACTTGCGCGACGCCACCTGCACCGATGATAAGTACGTTTTTTTTGAATGATTTGGTCTGTTGTGTCGTCAATGCAACAATCCTCCTTTGTGCCCCTGCCGTCGCCACTGATGTTGGCTGATCAAAACAGAAACTGATGAATGATATGCGTGAATTAAAAAGGAAGACCGAGGAAAACCCACGCACCCGTTGGGCAAATACAAGTACATCACACCTCGCTATTTTGCCCGCGGCAATTATACCAATAATTGCCACCCTTTCGGCAACAATTAATCGCTAACTCTACTTTAAGGGTTAATTATCGAATAGTTGTCGAATATAAGGACGCGCCCTAAGACAAACTTGCCTTATAATCTTGATAATCAAACTCGCGCTGAATATCGATACTGCCATCGAGACGACGGATAACAATCGCTGGCATATTGACGCCATTAAACCAGTTTTTCTTAACCATGGTATAACCTGCCGCATTCGCAAAGGTCACCGTATCGCCGATATTTAAAGGCGCAGCGCCACTATCGGCTAACGCATATTCACCAAAGATGTCACCGGCAAGGCACGAGCGCCCATAAATAATGGTGTTATTCATAGCAGCGGCGTCAGGGTGATTAGATGACATATCAACTGGCAAAATATTTATTGTAGCGTCATTAATCGCCGCAATCGGCGCTGATTCCCGATAAATGAGCAAATCTAGCATATGTGCTTCTATCGAGGCGTCGACGACAGCTAGGTTTTTTTGATTGTGCATGGTATCCAAAACGGTGGTGACTAACGTGCCCGCTTTATGAATACTTGCCTCGCCCGGCTCTAGATACACTTGCACCCCATAAGTATCACTAAAGGTTTTTAGGCGCTGCGCTAATTTTTCTAGTGGATAATCCGCGCCAATAAAATGAATACCGCCGCCTAAGCTCACCCACTCCAGCTGCTGCAAAATATCCCCAAAGCGCGCTTCGATATCTGCCAAACTAGCGCTAAACGCCTCAAAGCTGTCATTTTCACAATTATTGTGAATCATCACGCCACTGATATCTGCTAATACCGTTTGAATTTGCGCTTTATCATGTTCACCCAAACGGCTAAAAGGACGCGCAGGATCAGCAATAATAAACGATGAATTACTGGTTTTGGGGTTTAAGCGCAGTCCGACAGGGATATTTTTGGCATGGGCTTGCGCTTTAAAAGCCTGTAATTGTGAGAGCGAATTAAAGATAATTTTGTCCGCATACTTGAGAACCTCAGGTATCTCATCGGCACTATAAGCGACACTATACGCATGGGTTTCTTTTTTATGCTCGCTGTCCATGCCTTTAGCAAAAGTCTCATAGCCCAAACGTACCTCATTTAAAGAGGAGGAGGTCGTACCGTGCAAATAGGGACGCATCATATCGAACACGCCCCATGTCGCAAAGCATTTTAGCGCCAATAACGCCTTGGCACCAGATAACTCACAAAGCCGCGCAATAATCTGCATATTAGCCCTGATAGCGGCTTCATCAAGCAAATAATAAGGCGTTGGTGGCAGGGTGGCGGTGGTCGTTTTCGGGCTGGGCGCTAAAGAATGGGCTGAAGTCATGATAATCACCTACTGGCTTTTAAAAGGTTTGATAAGGTTTTAATAAATACAGTGCTAGGATGTAGCGCCTGTTATAAGATTAGGACACTGCTAAATTATTGCGCTATAGTAAGCTAAATTCCTCACAATGAGAATCACTTATTATGGCACTTTCTACCGATTACTCCAAAGCCGTCAACCCCTTTGCGGTCACCACTCTTGATGTTCAAGATATTGATTTAACCCATTTGGACGCTGAGGCGCGCGCGGTGTTAGATTTTTGGTTTTCCCAAAATGAGGCGTATTGGTTTGCTAAAAACGAGGCGTTTGACCAACAAATCCATGATAAATTTGGCAAGATATGGCAAGCCGCCGCGCATGGTGAGTGCGCCCCTTGGCGACGCGTGCAGCAACAAACCGATAGCAATAGTAGCATCACCAATCTAGCAGGACGCTTGGCGGAGATTATTGTCTTAGATCAGTTCTCACGCAATCTGTGCCGTGGGCAAGCAGCTGCCTTTGCCCAAGATGCGATGGCGGTGGCACTGGCGCAAGAAGCGATTGCCCAGCCGCAGTTCAATGCCCTACCGATGCAGTGGCGCCAGTTTATGATTATGCCCTTTATGCACTCTGAATCTGCGTTAATTCATGCGCGTTATTTGTATTTATTTGAACAATTAGATGATGAGAGTACGCTTGGGTTTGAGCGTCGTCACAAAGATATTATCGATAAATTTGGACGTTATCCGCATCGC
>DAIPIF010000103.1:0-7119 GCA_036770925.1 Psychrobacter sp. | reverse complement strand
TAACTATGCATCATTGATGATTAACTATCAATGATGCAGTATTAAGTCATGCCTTTTGGCATAGGCATGGCACGTGCCAATTCATGAGCCACTTGCTCTGCAGCTTGCTGTAAATCTTTAGCAGTTAGCGGCAAATTTTGTAAGGTAACATGCCAGTCATCGACTTCTCGGCGCAACTCTGCGACCCAAATGGTCTGACAATCACGCGGTAATTGCTTTAAATTCACTTCAAAAGCGCGATTACCCTCGTCATCACTCAGATGTATCTCGCCTTGTTTTAATTTGCCAAAAGGATGTCCATGATAAGAGCTGGCAATTAATCCTAAATGGTTGATATGCGAAGGAATTTTGGATAAATAAATCCGAATTTGCTCTTGGTCTAAGGGCGCATGATAGAGCGCTTGCTCGCCGCGATCCTTGCCGTTTAAGCTATCACCTTGATGGCAGACGGATTCTGCCTTGTCACGTAGTGATTTAAACCACACCATGCTGCTTATTGTGCATTTATCATCATAAAGTACACAGGCAATGTCGATATCGATGGCGCTTTGGTTTTTCTTAAAGCGCTTAAAGAGTCCCGTAGGCTCAATGGTCGTAAACTCATAATTCAACGCAAACAATAAGGTATCCGAATTCAAGCCAAGGGTGGTTAAGTTGCCTGCGAGTAAGGGTGAGCTGCTAGTATTTGACATGGTTATCCTTATACATTATAAGTTTATTTTTGTAAGGTCTCTATCGTAGGAATGGTATCGAGTACCACTTGATGCAGCAGCTTTGGTTTGGCACTCAGTAAGCCTTTACCAAAACCACGCAGCCACCACACCAGTTGTGAGTTGAGATTGACAGTGGCGGTGATAGTTAGAGTATCGTCATCATTGATGGTGACACTTTGGTCATCGCTCAGCTTACTTTCGGTAAGGCTTTTGCCGGCTTTTTTGGTGAAATGCAGCTCAATGGCAGTGTTTTTGCCATAATCAGGTAATTGACTCAGTAAGGGATGGCTAAAACCCATGCTGCCGGCATCTAAATAGTTATCGAGCTTAAAGTCTTTGGGCGTTTGGGCGGCACTTTCGAGCAGCTCAACACGGGTAAATCGATGCAAGGCAAAGGTGCGAATGGTTGCCTCTATATCGTCCGTCCGCGTCGCTAGCAAGTAGATAATGACCCCGCGTTGGATAATAGCGATAGGGTTTAAAATATATTCGCCCGCTTCTAACTGATTACTACGGGTATAGCCCGCTTGGATTTGTAATTGATAAAACAGCGCGTGATAAATATTATCTTTACTTTGTAAGTCAATGGCGGGCGCGATTAATGGCTGGGTGGCAGGTTCGATACGCACTCTATCAATCCATGAGTGGGTGACTTTGCTGTTTTTGAGCTGGCGGCGTGCTAAGTCAAACCACGGGAAGAGCTCATCCAAAATCACTGGCGGTAATAATTGGGTGAGATTGGCTTCAACCATATTAAAGGCAACCGCTTGCGATAAGTTCATGTGCGGCAAGCTTTGTAATGGCGCGTCATCGCACCAGCGCCAGCCTTGGGGATTGGCGTTATTTTTTTCGATTGGAAAGCGTTTGGCTAAGGCATTTAAGTCCCGTTGTACGGTACGTAAACTGATATCAAAGCCTGCTAGCATCAGCTGCTCATAGACGTGAGTGGTGCCGACCCAACGATTGCGCTGCAATTGTGAGAGGATTTGCCATTGCCGCGCGGTGGTTGCTGCGCCATGTCGATTGGCAGTTGTGTGTGGTGCCGCTTCACTTTGCTCAGTCATCCGTCGAGTCCTTGTTTATCTGTGAGTGTGCCGGTTTTATGAGTATCGTATTTAATAAAACTTAAGTGATATTTAATAAAACCTCAGCCATATCCCATAAAATCCATGCTATTTTTTAGGCTTGTCGTCTGTTTTTTGCCGTTTGGCTTTACGCTTCTTTTTTTCTTTTTCTTTTTCTTTGGCTTTTTTATCGTCTCTGTCATCCGTATCATTTTGGTTGTCATCCCATAACATCAGGCGCTGGATGACTTTACCAAATAAGGTTTTTTTACGGTAGCGACCTTTTTTGGTGGTCAAATCAATAGGCAGTCCGGTCATCAGCGTGAGCGCTTCGCTAAGGCTATCTACGCCATAAATATGAAATTCTTTTGCGGCAACCGCGTCGATAATATCATCCCGTAGCATGAGCTGATTGACGTTTGCCATCGGGATAACCACGCCTTGCTCACCGGTCAATACTTGCTCACGGCAGGCATCATAAAACCCTGCGATTTTGGCATTGATGCCGCCCACTGCTTGTACATCGCCCAGCTGATTCATAGAGCCGGTAATGGCTAACCCTTGCTTAATAGGGACGTTGGCTAAAGCGGATAATAGGGCGCAGGCTTCGCTGACCGTGGCGCTATCGCCATCGATATTGGCATAACTTTGTTCAAAAGCGAGGGAGGCACTGAAGTTTAGGGCATGATGTTGGCTAAAAAGAGCACGTAAATAGCTGGTCATAATGAGCATACCTTTGGCATGCAGGCTGCCGCCAAGCTCCACATCGCGCTCGATATCGAGGATATCACCAGTACCGACATTGGGCTGCACAATAGCGGTTAAACGCGCTGGCATGCCAAACTCACTATCGGCATAACTGACCACGGTTAAGGCGTTCACTTGTCCGACTGCCTCGCCTTGGGTGGCAATTAATTGCTGACCGGTTTTGAGCTCATTCCAGTACAAATCGCGCAAGTAGCCTGAGCGCTCATCCATATCGGCAATCGCATCCGCCACGTGACAGGCATCGACAATAGGCTCGTTTTTGTCATTATTGTCGTCAGTCGCAAGACTCAGATGGGCGTGGCGATGCGACTCATGCAGCAGCTTTATTAAGTGGTCACTATGCAGGCTGAGGCGGTCTTGGTCTTCAGCTTGCAGGCTTAAATGCTCAAGTAGCGCCGCTTGCGCGTCATTATTAAACGGATAAAGGTTGGCACAATCAATGATATCTGCCATTTTGCCCACCAGTGCCAATTCATGCTCCAGCGTGCGCGGGACGTCATCATGAAAATCTGCCCGAACTTTAAATACCGCGTCAAACTCCGGCTCCAGCTCTAATAATTCATAATATAAATCCGCCTCTCCTAATAAAATCACCTTAATATCAAGCTCAATGGCTGCGGGCGCTAAGGAGAGACTGCCGCTTAAGGTTAGCATTTGCTCAAGGCTTGAGAGCTTGATTTTACGTGATTGCAGCGCGCGTTTTAGCCCTTGCCACGCATAAGGATGCTCAAGCACGTGGCTGGCTTCGAGTAATAAATAACCGCCATTGGCACGGTGCAACGCGCCCGCCCGTATCATGCTGACATCGGTGGTGACGGTGCCTAATTGGGTGATTTGCTCGACATGACCGAGCAGGTTTAAATGCGTGGGCAAATCCTCAAAGATAACGGGCGCACCGCTCTCAGGCTCATGACTGACGATGACATTGACCGCATAACGGCTGGGCGTCGTCGTGAGCACTGCCGCAATAAACGCCTCATCATCGGCATTGACGATGTGGGTGGCATGGGTCACCATATCGCTAAACAGCTGATTCAGATAGTCGATAATCTGTGGACTGCTTGCAAACTCTTTATAAATAGGCGCAAATAAAGGCTGTAGCGCGCGCTTAGCGATATCAGTATGCAGGGTTTCAATCGCGGCATTTGCCTCATCCTCTAACTGCTCTAAGGCAATGGTCAGCTGATTAAGGCGCTTTTGCATGTGGTTTTTATGGACAAAATTATCGAGTTTTGCGGCACGTTGTTTGGCGTCATCTTCTGTATCTATAGATGTCTTTGATTTTTTATTGGTTTTAGTGGCTTTATTACTAGTATCATTATTATTGGTGTTTTCTTGATAAAGGTTTTCGGTAGCGAGCTGGCTTGGATGGACAAACACCGCTTTATTGTCGGATGCGCGAAAGGTCAGCGCCAAATCATATTGCTTACCCTCGGCATCTAAGGCGTCATACGCTTGACTCTCTTTTTGGTGAGTGGCGTTTTTGATAGCCTCGATTTTGCTTTGATAATGATCACTACGAAAGCGTTGGCTCAAACGCTTGCTGGCGTGTTGCCATAACTGATGAGTCTGCTGCTGCAATAGCGCCGCTTGTCCTGCGGGTAGGCGCAGCGCTATGGGCGTCCGCGGATTGGCAAAATTATGCACATAAACCCAGTCATCAGGCGTTGGGGCGTCTGCTGCCACGCGTTGCAATAAGCGCTTGATAATGGTGTGTTTGCCCAAACCATTTTCACCGGCGGCAAACACATGATAGCCACTCGCCTTGATATCCAAAGCGGTTTGCAGCGCTTTGAGCGCGCGCTGTTGACCAAAACCGATATCCAAATCGGGCGCGGTGCGCGTATCTGTCGGCAATAAATTCGGCTCACTATAGCGCTTGAGCTGCTCAACGGCAATTAGGCAGCGCTGATGCACGTCCTCTACTATGGGGTGCGGCACGGGCTGTTTTTTGCTAGGATTAATAACGGCTGCAGGTTTGGAGGAAGTCGCCATTATAGAGTCAGAATCAGCTGAGTATGGAGTCATAGAAGTAATCGCTTGTTCAGTCATAGGCGTTAAGTTAAATTATCTCAAAGGGCATACATAAAGGCAGTCACGAGCTATCAGAACTCAGGGTGCATTTTGCGGTATTTCATCCGCTATTTTATGGTATAAAAGCCGAATAAACCATTAATCTAGTGATAGATAGTATAAGATGGCGAGCATTGACGCAATCTGCAACTATTCAAGGTGCAGCCTGCATGATAAAATAGCCGGTTAACGCAGCAAAATAGGATACGTATCGTATGTCAGCTTCTGCTCCATCAGATAGGGCGCTCATTACTGACCCCAAAGGGTTTGTAAAAATTACCGCGCAGCTACCTGCACTTGCCGATATCTTGGCGCAAGCGCTACAAGCGCTGTCATTGCCGTTGACCGCGATGCAGCAGCGCACGTTATTATTATACTTAGACCAGCTTTTATTATGGAATAAAGCGTATAATCTGACCGCTATCACTGAGCCTGTCGAGGCATTGATTAAGCATGTCATCGATTGTTTGGCTATTATAGCGCATTTACCTGCAGGGTCACTGCTTGATATTGGTACAGGTGCAGGGTTGCCGGCGGTGATTATCGCCATTTGTCAGCCTGAGCGTCAGTGCACGGCACTCGATAGTAATCAGAAAAAAATCCGCTTTATTAAGCAGATAAGTAGTGAGCTTAATGTGCCCAATGTACAGCCTATTGCGTCACGGATTGAGGCGCATGAGGGCGATTATGAAGTGGTGACCTCACGGGCTTTTGCCAGTTTGATTGACTTTGTCGCCGCCGCGCAGCCGCGTTTGGCTGATAATGGTGTGTTGTGCGCGATGAAAGGTAAAGCGCCCACTGATGAGGAGCTTGCCGCATTAGCGCCTGCATGGCAGATAAATACCATTAAATTGAGCGTGCCGCGTTTACAAGACAGTCGTCATTTGATTGAATTATCTGCCAAAAATGTCTAAGCTTGAGCGCGGTCAAGTAAATTATTCGTTATTAGACCGTTATTTATTAAAACGGCTTTATTAAAAGTTTATCTATTAAAAAACAGTTCATCAAATTGAGTGAGTGTATGGAAATCATAGCAATTGCCAATCAAAAAGGCGGAGTCGGTAAAACCACCACGGCAGTCAATTTGACCGCCAGTTTGGCTGACAAGGGCAAGCAAGTACTGCTGATTGACTTAGACCCACAAGGTAATGCGACCTCAGGCACCGGTCTGGATAAAAACGATTTGGCGCTGACGATGGCGGATGTGCTGCTCGATGGCGTCTCCTTAGCGGCGGCTATCGTCAAAAGTCCAGCGGGCTTTGATGTGATTGGTGCCAACCGTGAGCTGGCGGGGATTGATATTACCTTAATGGGGCACGCCAACAGTCATGAAATCCTAAAAACTGCCATGATCGCCCTGCTTGCTGAGCAAGATAATGCTCAAACTGTTGCTTATGATTATGTGATTATAGACTGCGCGCCCAGCTTAAATCTGCTGACCATTAATGCGCTGATGGCGACGGATTCGGTGATTATCCCGATGCAATGCGAGTATTATGCGCTTGAGGGCGTCGCCGATTTGTCAGAGACTATTGAGCGCCTAAAAGAGCTTAATCCTAAGCTCTATATCCGCGGCGTGGTGCGCACCTTATTTGATGCGCGTAATACGCTGGCGCGTGATGTGTCGGCTGATTTGGAGGCGCATTTTGGCGCTATCATGTATCACACCCATATTCCGCGCAATATTCGTTTGGCTGAAGCGCCTGCCCACGGTATGCCGGTATTGAGGTATGAGCGCTGGTCAAAAGGCTCGCGCGCTTATCTAAAGCTTGCGGGCGAGGTTATTGAGCAAAGCGCAAAAATCAGTTAGCCGTCATATTTCATGACCTAAAAAATGCGGGTTATCCGTTATTATTAAAATTATGCTTATTGCAACTATTTAGATTTATTTATTATTAATACCCATTGGGCTTTTATTTTAGCGTTAGAGGACAGGTAATCATGGCGAAAAAAAGAGGATTGGCTGCCAATCGAGGTTTAGATGCCTTATTGGGGTCAATCAAAAAGGAAAAGCACATTGCCGCCTCTGCCCTGCAAGATGATACGGTGGCTCGTCAGCCAGCGGATACCGCTGCACCCGAAGTATCAGCAAGTGCGCCGCGCTCAAATACAGCGCTAAAAGCGCAAAATAAGACGGCGGTCACCAAAGACAATAAAGATGGCAAAGACAGCAAAGACAAAGCGCCAACCGTCAGCAGTCCTCGCCGTAGTGTGCGCCCTCGTAGCAGCATTGAGAGCAGTGCGAGCGATGACCAAATCAGCTTAGTGCAGATAGCAGTGACGCGTTTGCAAGCGGGTAAATATCAGCCGCGCCGCGATATGAGCGAAACTGCCTTGGCAGAGCTGGCATCGTCAATTGAGCAGCATGGCATCATGCAGCCGATTGTCATTCGTCCGCTGCTTGCCACCGAAGATAAAAGTAATGCGCAAGTGACCCATGAGATTATCGCTGGCGAGCGCCGCTGGCGTGCGGCTAAAATGGCGGGCAAAGCGGTGATTCC
>DAIPIF010000102.1:0-7274 GCA_036770925.1 Psychrobacter sp. | reverse complement strand
GGTACCCTGACGGTTAGGCAGGAGGCCGGATCATTGACATCAGGTGACAGCGAACAAGTACGCGATGTCGGTCCTATGACCCCAGCCACGAAGCGTGGCTTATTTGGGGTCTTGGCGGTAAATTCATCAGCCGCTTCGCGAGCAATCTTGGCAGCGGTCTTGTTCAGCTCTGGCACTAGATATTCCATATCATAGTCAGACATCGACAGGCGTGTACCATTGAAGCTATTGGTCTCGATAATATCCGCACCGGCTTCCAAATGCGCCAAATGAATCTCTTTAATCATCTGCGGCTGCGTGAGTACCAGTAAATCATTATTACCGCGTACATCTTGTTCAATGTCAGCAAAACGCTCGCCGCGATAATCCGCCTCTTCCAGTTTATAATTCTGAATATGGGTGCCCATCGCGCCATCAAGCATCATAATCCGCGATGCCATTTGTTCGATGAGACGCGCGCGTGCGCTTTGCTGCTGCGCTTTATAAGGAAACACAGCTGGCGGCGTCAGGATAAAGTCAAGGGCAGTCGCGTTCAGAGGCGCATCATGATCTGCGCGCGCGGTTTGTTCAGTCATATTTTGAGTGGTATTTTGAGTCATAGGAATCGGGCTTATAGGGTCAGGGTCAATAAAAAAAGGAAGTCAGTAGCATAAAAATACCGTAATAAAGATACGGTAATCATAAATAAAAGGCGATAGCATCAACAGCGATATATTTACCATGTTTAGCGTATTTTAACATGAAATAAGCGCCATTCGCGCTAAGGTATGACTCGCAGTATACCGTACACGATTTACGACTTGCTGCGCGTTTGCTCGTTATAAAAATTCTATATTACACAATAGTTACAAAAAGTAGCGGAACCTCAAGGTCATTATAGGCGTTTTTATGGTAATTTAGCTGTTTGCAGACTTGTCTCTATGATAAGGGCGACCCAGTGCGGTTTAAGGTGTCGCCGTGATAGCACAAGGCGCGTGTCAGCATGAAAGTAATCGTCCTGCCAAATGCTAAATCACGGCTATTGCGCCTAGCAATCGCTTGAGTATCAGTCAGTGACAGCGTATTTTACCTAAATAATATAAGCTTAAGTAAAAGCTGCTTACAATCTACTTTATACTTTTCCTATCATTAAGCCTTATACTCTCTCTTATTCTTTTACACAACAAACGTAAGCTTGTATCTATATCGAGCTTGCTATTTAGACCAAAAATGAAAGCGCGGTTTAAAACAAGGTTAAAAAGTAGGCGCTATGCTACTGAACTTGTTTTATAAGAAACTTTAATTTTTGCCAAACGCAGTACAAACTATCCAGAATATCAGTTTTAAATTAATCTCAAAAGGAATGTATTAATGTTAAAAAAGACTTTATTATCACTAGCAATCGCTGCCTCAGCTGTATCATTAGTCGCGTGTAGCAATTCAGAGCCTGTGGTAGAACCAGTTACTGAGCCAGAAGTGGCTGATGTGACGGTAGTAGAAGAGCCAGTAGCAGTTGATCCTGCTGCCGAAGTTGATCCTATGGCTGAAGCTGAAGAAGTGGTTGCAACTCAGAATATCACTGAACTTGCAGCGGGTAACCCAGATTTATCTATCTTAGTAGAAGCGCTACAAGCCGCTGGTTTAGACCAAACACTTGCAGCAGAGGGTCAATTCACCGTATTTGCGCCAACCAATGATGCTTTTGCTGCGCTACTAGAGACTCTAGGCGTGACCAAAGAGGAACTATTGGCTAATAAAGAGCTGCTAACCAGCGTATTAACCTACCATGTGGTACCTAATGCTGTCGTTAAAGCGGCTGATATTCCTTATGGTAGTGAGATTGTGACCGTTAATGGTAAAGCATTCATTATCAGTGATGCCAATGTCATTACCGCTGCCAATGGTGGTACTGCTAACATCCTCGCCACTGACGTTATGGCAACCAATGGTGTGGTGCACGCTATTGATTCAGTATTATTACCAGAGTAAATTTATTGTAAAGCGTTTCATGTAACAGTCATCTAAAAAGCCCAGCCCAACTTGTGCTGGGCTTTTTTGTGGGTGTCATGTGGATAAAACCCCGCAAAGTCTAAGGACAGGATATCGTCTACTAGCAAAAAGCCCGCAACTGACGCCACAGGCTTTGCAGAGAGGTATGCAACAGTCCGCGCCGACCTGCCTTATATACCAAGGCTTTGGCGCGATTAAATAACCCAAACTCGTATTACTAAATGTATATAACTCATACGGCTAAGTCACTGCAATTTGGCATGGTTTTGGTATAATTACGAGGTGCTTTTCTTCACTATAGAGTGTCAGGTTTTACAGATTTTGGCTGTATTTTATCCATCCAAACTGAGATAGCGGCGGCTAAACAAGCGCTTGCCGTTGTTGTTTGGTAACGATCAATTGTAAATCTATAGTGATAGCGCCATTATTAGCAGCATATCGTCGAAGACATTGTTATTCATTTTTAGGAGAGAGCCCTTCATGCGCACATCTATCGTAAAACCTTTGTTGCTATCCGTATTCTTAGCCACCTCAACGGTGGGTTTAAGTGGTTGCGGCTATAACAATCTGCAAGCTCAAGATGAGCAGGTCACCGCCTCATGGTCAGAGGTGATTAACCAGTATCAGCGCCGTGATGACCTCGTGCCAAACCTTGTCGCAGTGGTGAAGCAATATGCGGAGCAAGAGCAAGATGTCTTCACCCAAGTGGCAGAAGCGCGCTCGCGAGCAGGAGGCATGACTATCACCCCAGAGGTGCTCAATGACCCGCAAGCGATGGAGCGTTATGCTGAGGCGCAAGCACAGATGACTGGCGCGTTAAGTCGCTTAATGGCGGTCTCAGAGCGCTATCCAGATCTGAAGTCTGACGCGCTGTTCCAAGATTTGCAAGCACAGTTAGAGGGTACTGAAAACCGTATCGCCGTTGCTCGTAACCGCTATATCCAAGAAGTCCAAAGCTACAATACAACGGTACGCCAGTTCCCAACCAATATTACCGCAAAAGTATTTGGGATGGATGCAAAACCTAACTTTACCGTTGCAAATGAAGAGGCGATTTCTAAAGCGCCTAAAGTTAATTTTGGCGATTAAGCCTTAATCAGTTTTTTAACTTTATTATGAATCATATAAGTTGAGACTTAGGCAAGGTTGATATAGGACGATAAGAAAAAGCTTATTTAGCCTGTCAGTAATGCTCGCAATTAAGGTGGTAAAATCAGATGAAAAACTCGAAAGCAATCAGAGCAGCGTTACTGCTGACGCTTAGCATGACCAGTGCCACGGTACTGCATGCTGAGCCTAATGTTGCTATCGCTGCGGCTGATAGCACCACCGATATGCAAAATCGCAGCGTAGAGGATTTGGTTGCTCTCTCAAAAGTGGCTGAATCTAATGATGCCCTCAATGATGCTGTGCTGGGTAATGAGGCGCTAAATCCTAATGCCGCAAGTGATAGGGCGGTTAGTAATAAGACGGTGGTTAATAAGCCAGCCCCTTTGCGCTCAACGGCTACAGGGGTTAATGCTGACAAGCTTATTTTAAATAGTCCTGTCGTGGATCAAGCCAATATCCTAAATCCACAAGAGAAATTGCGGCTTGAAGCTCAGCTGCAAGGTATCTATCGGCAAGGTTTAGCGCAAGCTGCGTTAGTTATCGTCCCGACAACTGGTGATGTGCCTATTTTTGACTACTCTTTACAAGTGGCTGAAAAGTGGGGTTTAGGTGAGGCTCAGACCGATGACGGCTTGCTGATATTAGTCGCTGTCAATGACCGCGATATGTATATTCAGTCGGGTTATGGGTTAGAGGGTGTGCTACCTGATGCGGCATTAAGCCGTATTATCCGTGAAGAGATTACCCCGAATTTTAAGCAAAACGACTATGCCGGTGGCTTAATAAAAGGCATCAATCGCATCGAGGAGCGTTTGCTCGCAGACCCTGAGGTGCTAGCCCAGTCTGACGCCTTAGCGGCTGAACGCAGCGCCCAGAATGGCTCAGATGATTTGCCAGAGCCTATATTTTTATTTGTGATGGCGATGATCTTTGGTAATGTCATTACGAGTATTTTTGGTCGAGTATTGGGCTCTTTCTTGACGGCAGGCGGATTTTTTGCAGGGTCGCTGGCGTTAGGTGGCGGCTTCTTTATGACCTTAATCATGGCAGTATTTGTGTGGATGTTCCTCATCTCACGGCGCTCAGGCGGCGGTGGTGGACGTGGCGGCGGCGGTGGCGGTGTGGTCTTTGTACCGGGTTTCGGTGGCGGCAGTAGCGGCGGCGGTGGTTTTGGGAGTGGCGGTTTTGGCGGTGGCGGCGGTGGTTTTGGCGGCGGCGGTGCCGGTGGTTCGTGGTAAGCTTGCGTGTGTAGAGGACAGATGAATGACAGTCAGCAGGGCTACCTTTGAGGAATAAATAGAATGGTACAAAAACAATCAGCATCGCAGGCAAGTATGGCGCGTTGGTGGCGTCAAGTGTTATTCGTCCCGCTACTGCACAGCAAATGGCTGACGGCTGCTGTCAAAGCACGTTTGACCGCCAAAGTCACCGAGGTGGAGCGCGGTCATCGCGGCGAGGTGTTTTTGGTGATAGAGAACCATTTGCCTATCCAGTCGGCGTACCATATCAATTGCCGTGAGCGCGCCATTGAGCTATTTAGTGACTATCGAGTGTGGGATACCGAAGAGAATACTGGCGTGCTCATTTATGTCAATATCTGCGAGCATAGTTTGGACATCATAGCCGATCGTGGCATCAGTGCTCATGTGAGCCCAACCGTATGGCGCGCTATGTGTGATAAGGCAATCGCCGGTCTTGCTACGCAAAAAAACGAAGATAGCCTAACGGATTTACTCGATGACGTCGGGCAATTACTGCGCCAGTATTATCATCTAGAGAATGACCCTGCAGGTAATGAGCTATCTGATGCCGTGGTTTTTTTAAAGTAGCCTTTATCAGGAAGTCGTTTTTATAATGGCTTATGCAGCTCAGCGACTAACAGCGGCATCACGATTCCCGCTTTTGCCGCCAAGGTCACATCCACCAGAGTATTGGGCGTCGGATTGGGATTGACTTCGATAATTTTAGCACCATTTTGCTGTGCACTTTGCGCCAAACCTGCCGCAGGATAGACTAAACTTGAGGTGCCAATACTTATAAATACCTCACAATCAGCCGCTGCACTTTGGGCGGTGCGCCACTCCTTGGCAGGCAAGCCCTCACCAAACCAGACAATATCAGGTCTGATATAACCTTCACAATGCGGGCACACAATTAACGTTTCATCGAAGCTAATCGCCGCTTTATGAGCGGTTGAGTGTAGTCGTGGGTCGGTATAAGGTGCCGCGCATTGGCTACAGCGATTACGCCACAGATGCCCATGCAGATGGGTGGTGGCACTGCCTGCTTGCTCGTGTAAATCATCGACGTTTTGGGTGATTAAGGTGATGCACTGATGGTTTGCTGTAGCAGTTTTTAGCCACTCGGCGAGGGCGTGATGTGCCGCGTTAGGCGTTTTATCATGCACCAGTTGCCGCCGCCATTGATACCATGACCATACCAGTTGTGGATTACGCGCAAACGCATCGATACTTGCCAAATCCTCAGCGTTATAATGCGCCCATAAGCCGCTTTGCTTATCACGAAAAGTCGGAATACCGCTCTCTGCAGAAACCCCTGCGCCTGTTAATATACAAATACGTGTCGAGGCTTGCAGCACACTAGCGGCTTGCTGCACTTGCGCTATTAATTCTGGCGATAATTCTGCTACCATAGCTCAACCCTTTAATGATGGATGTATAACCCTATGATAGATGGAATGTGGTGGCTTGTCATATTATTGATTATCATCGCTGTGTTGTGGCTGCTTGCCCATCGGCGCGGTGCAAAAAATAATAGCAGTGCCACTCAAAATACCGCTCAAAAACGCCCTACTCATGATGCGCTACAAAAAACAGCCGCTATCATTAAGCAACATTTTGCCGATTATCGGGTGACGCGTAGAGAAAGCCATTTGATGCTGAGCAAAAAGGGCAAAAAAATAGCGATGATTACCATCGATACCACCCTTGCCGCAGGTCAGCGGCGCTTGGGCGATGTGCCCGTTATTAATTATCACCGTGTGCCCAGTCGCGCCCAGCTTGATGCCAGTTTGCAGCCACCAGAATAAATGACAGCAGCGACTGCCGCCATGAGCGCGCTCGCCGTCCGCTGGCTTATCTACAAGCATCCTCTACCGTTTGCAGTGCAGATTCACCATAACTATCGTAGATATCCGTAATTTTACAGCCGTCACTAGAGCAGCTCAAGGCAAAGTCCTTATAGTTGTCAAATTGACTGTCCTCGATATCCTCATCACCATGCAACATAATACTGGCACGCACACGACCGTTACCTAGCACGTTATATTTCACATCTGCCGCCTCATCAATGGAATAGCCATTACCGACGCTTAGGTTGAGGATATAACGCACTTCATTACAGTCTGAAATCTCATCAGCATAACCCTCATAACTATTCATAGAATCGGCTTTTACAAGGGCAATAGCATTTTGCAAATCTCTATCGGCATAAGCAAATAACGTATCTAAATCTTCAGCACTCCGATCGTTTTTAAGCGACAGTATCGCATCGCGATATAAAAACTTAATCACATCCTTTTTATGGCTATCCGTACTAGCGACTTTGACCTCTGCTGAAGTCGCCAGTGCCGCGTCAATTTTGTCACGCGCCGTCGTATTTGTATCATGATTAATTGGAGTCTCAATGGTCTTAGGTGCTGACTCGTTAGGGCGGCTATCCGCTGGATTATCTGCATTTTGCTCAGTCGCCTTATTACAGGCGGATAATAATAGGGCGGCTGCCAGTGGTAACATGAGCGCAATTTTTTTCATCGGGTATTCCTAAGATAATAAGAAAGTCGATTATAAATGAGTATAAGCGCCATTACAAAAGTAAGGCGCTTATCGATGGTTTGCTCATGTTATTGGTTAATGACGCCGATAAATGTATCGAGTATTATTTTTATAAGAATTTATTTGCAGATAGCTTTCGTACCAGCATCTGTTAATGATAGTTTTTTATTATTCATGCCAGCCCCAAAGATGTTAAATGTTTTAACAACAGTATGTACAACATTCTATAGGTGCTACTAGGTAATGACAAGGAATGCCAAAGACGTAGAGTGATAGTGTTAAAGGGCTATAGAGGTTTGAGGTAATGCAGGGGAATGGCAAAATACGATGATTGGTGCGCTCGGCGGGAATCGAACCCACGACCCTCGGCTTCGGAGACCG
>DAIPIF010000101.1:4061-7297 GCA_036770925.1 Psychrobacter sp. | reverse complement strand
TTACTGCGCCGCAATGGGGCTTTTATGATGTGCTATTTAGCCATACCAATAAAGATTTGGCACTCAAACCTGCACAGGAGCGCCGCTTTACTTTTCAGCGCGAGTTTGGCAGTTATGTGATGGAAAATATTTTATTTAAGCTCAGTTTTCCTGCCGAGTTCCATGCGCAAACCGCTTGTGAAGCGGCGGTCATATTGCATCCGCGCATTCATGATAGTATTGATGATATCGAAAAAATTGTCCTAACGACCCATGAGTCAGCGATTCGCATTATCTCAAAAGAGGGTCAGCTGAATAATCCTGCTGACCGCGATCACTGCTTGCAATATATGGTTGCCGTGGCTTTATTGACGGGTGATTTAATGGCAGAGAATTATGAAGATGACTATCACGCGCAGCATCATATCTTGATTGATGGGCTGCGGCGTAAAATGGTGGTCGAAGAAGACCTGAATTATTCAAAAGATTATCATGACCCTGATAAACGCTCGATTGCCAATGCCATTCAGATATTTTTTAAGGACGGCACCAGTACCAGTAAAGTCGCTATCGAATACCCTATCGGGCACAAGCGCCGCCGTGCTGAAGGTCTCCCCGTGTTAGAAGCTAAGTTTCAAGCCAGTCTGGCGACGCGCTTTATAGATAGGCGCTGTCAAGAAATCATAGCCTTATGTGATGACCAAACTCGCTTAGAGCAAACCCCTGTTAATGAGTTTATGGATTTATGGGTCACTTATTAAACAGTAATGTATCAGGCTAACTCTTAACCCTCTATAAACGAGACAGGCGTGTCATGATTTTAATATGTCAATGATACGCCTTTTTTACTTTTATGCTTAACGATAAGCCGCTACCACTACCACGGTATTAATTCCCCTGCCCAATCGACGAAACTGCCCGAGTCAGCAGCCGTCATTGTGGAGAGGACGTCTAATAAGGATTCTGCGCTAAAGGCAGGCGAGAACAGCTGCCCCTCTGCGACATTACCTTGAAAGGGGGCGGACAGTTGGGTGTTGACCGTGCCCGGCTGCATAACGACGACGCAGACATCTTTTAGGGTGCGTCCCCATTCGATGCTGAGGTTTTTCATGCCCATATTGAGCGCCGCTTTGCTCATTCGATAGCTGTACCAACCGCCTAATTGGTTGTCGCTAATACTGCCCACGCGCGCGGATATGGTGGCAAAAATGGCAGGATGCTCATTATCCCGTGGCGCATTTTTTATTAACGGCTGGATATGTTTGGCAATCAGCATACTTGCCAACGCATTGACCTGCATATTTTGCAAAAAGAAATCCGTCTGCATCTGTCGCAGCGCTTTTTCAGGCTGCATGGTATCACTGTGCAATAATCCCACACAATTAATCACCCAATCCAGATGGTTGGTCTGCTGTTTAATCTCCTCTAGCGCCTGTTTGATAGTGCTCTCATCGCTGACATCTACTTTTAACCAGTGCAGATTATCCGCCTCGATAGTGGGCACACTTCTATAATAAGTGGCAAATATTCGAATTTTATTATCAGCATCAGATGCCTGAGTCGCCCTTGCTGCAAGCAGTTGCTCAATCATCGCTTTACCGATACCGCCCGCTCCACCAATGATAAGATAAGTGTTATGATTCATAGGGGTCATCCTCTCTTCGTTGACGTGAGTGTTATTTATATCCTCTATCTTGTCTTATTTTCACCCTTTTTACTATAAGCAAGTCGTATCTGCGCACGATTCTGGCACTAGCCTTGTGGCTATCATTAGCAGTTGCACGCGCCTATACGTTACAATAACTTGCACTAATAACGATTCATTAATTAATCAATCAACCATACACACTTTGTATTGAAGGGAGGCGACAACGACCATGCTATCACCGCAAGACCAACTGACTGAACTGGTACGCCGACTGGAAAGTCGGCAGCATATCTTTGCCACCGACCCGCTACTGATTACTGAAAAGCTGCAAAATGAGTCGGGCACACCGCTGCAAAAGCTGCATCGCCGCGCCTCACGTATCGATAGCAATGGTCAATTAGCAAAGGTACTGGGCAAAATTGACGGGCGTATCAAAGCGATTATGCTGCTGCTGAGCGTGGTGTGGTGCGTGTCGGGGTTTTTGGGGTTGTTTACTTTATTACAGTCCAACGTGGTTAATTTCTTTTATGTGCTGGTCTGTCTGCTTGGGTTTCATACGATTATGCTGGCAGGCTGGCTGGTGATGACCCTTATCAATCAAAGCAAGCCTGCCAGCAATTGGTTTGCCAGCGTGGTCAGTCCTAGCCGTCTGATTGGCGGTAAAGACGATGTGACCTTGGCGGCGACTGATTTATATGAGCATCAGCTTGAGCACAGTGGTATGCGTTGGTATTTGGGGCGCTTGAGTCATCAGCTGTGGCTTGCGACCTTAACGGGCATGCTACTGGCGATTATATTGTTGCTTATTGTGCGCCAATATAGCTTTAGTTGGGAGTCCACCCTACTCTCTGACCAAGCGCTGATTGCTCTGACTCATATACTCGGCTGGCTGCCCAATATAGTGGGATTTTCGGTGCCTGATAACGAGGCAATTATACAGAGCCGCTTGGTCACTGACGCCCTACCTTTATCGATTGCGCGGCAGTGGGCGGGTTTATTAATCGGTAGTTTGTTGATGTACGGTATCGTCCCACGGGCGCTCGCATGGGTGTTTTGTGCGCTTATGTTTCGCCGCAAAAAAATGCGTTTGGATATCAAACTGCCTTATTATCAAAAAATTATTCATTTTTGGCAACGTCAAGTGGTTGATGCCGATGATTTTACGCAAGCGCCTGCGCCCATTGCGCCAAAAGCGGCTATAACCACGGGGAATAAAATCGCCGTTTTACTGGAGTATCCTAATGATAATGCCCACTGGTGGCAGGCAGGCGTGCCAAAGCAGTCGATTGCCACGGTAGAGGATTTTGGTATTGTAGATGACCGTGAGGATATGGCGCGTCTGCTGAGCCATTTAGATAAGCATCCGGCACAAGTTATTTTAGGCGTTCATAGCAAAGCATTGCCTGACCGTGGCACGCTACGAAAACTTGACCAAATTGCCACGCATGCGACACAGGGTCTGGTCGTCCAACTGTTAAATCAGACTGAGAATGAGCCTACTGAGTCGACGCCAACCCTTGATAAAAGCCCACGCTATCAGCAATGGCAAACGGCATTAGCCGCGCGGCAAATCGGCTTGGTGCAGACTAAATGACCCTTGCGCCCATAA
>DAIPIF010000101.1:0-3961 GCA_036770925.1 Psychrobacter sp. | reverse complement strand
GCCTTCATATTAAATAACAAAGAGGATTTAAGATAAATCCAAGTATGATGCAATTAAGCAAGGAAGCCTGATATGACAACTGATGACAGCCGCTTAATTCAGATAGGTTATGACACGCAGGTTTTAGAAGGCTATAAAAATGCGTTAAATCACAGTATTTTGAGCCGTGCGCCTGAGTCATGGCAGCCTTTTTTACACAGTATTTTACCGAGCCATTGGCAAGAGTGGCTATTACCGCTGATGGGCGCGCCCTTTTTATTATTATTTTTAGCCGAATGGTTTTATCAGTCCAAGCGCGGTCACGCTGACGCTTTTAGTCTGAAACGCAGTATGACTAATTTTAGTTTGGGCGGCTCCTACATCACCTTTGAGCTTATTATTCAGGCACTGGTGGTGCTGCCGATTTGCTTATGGCTCTATCAGTATCGACTGTTCACCATTGAGGTGACGTGGTTGAGCGCCATACCGATATTTATCGCAGTTGAGTTTTGTTATTACTGGTTTCATCGCGCCTCGCATCGGCTGAACTGGTTTTGGTCAGCGCATGTGGTGCATCATTCCGACGACCAAATGAATTTATCGACGGCGATGCGCCAAAGCATATTATACTCAGTGACAGGATGGTGGTTATTCTTTGTCCCGCTGATGTTACTGGGTGTGCATCCCGTTTGGGTGTTTTTCTTTTATGCGCTTGATTTGATTTATCAGTTTTTTATTCATACCGAAACGGTGGGTAAATTGCCCAAATGGGTAGAGTATATCTTTGATACGCCATCCAATCACCGCGCCCATCATGGCACGAATGGCGCTTATATTGACCAAAATTATGGCGGCGTCATTATCCTCTTTGACCGCTGGTTTGGCACGTATGTCGAGGAAGACCCTATCCATAATCCGGTACGCTATGGCGCAGTCGGTGAAGCCAGTAATGATAATATATTCAGTCTAATATTTGCGGTGTTTGCTCGTATGTGGCGAGATTTTTTTAGGGCAAAAGGGCTTAAAAACAAGCTCAAAGTATTGTTCAGTCCCCCTAGCAGTGCCGTATAAGATGTCTTTTTTGTTTCAAGACTATATTTTAAATAGATAAACTCCAATAGCGGCTCTTAGCGCAAGCCTGATGGCAATATATAGCGCAGGCTCACCCCGCTAGCAGGATTATCCGACACCATAAGACTTTACTATGAATAATCAGCATAATATCTCAGATAAACCCGTAAACGCTCAAGCAGAATCAAATCCTCATCACAACACTACCGTTGCCAGCGCTGCGGCATTAAAATTAGCCGTCGTCGGGCATACCAATACCGGTAAAACCTCCATTTTGCGCACCTTACTGCGCGATGTCTATTTTGGTGAAGTCAAAAATGCAGCCGCCACCACGCGCCATGTTGAGCGCGCCCAGTTGACAGACAGCCGCACAGGTGAGGTACTCGTTACCCTGTATGACACTCCCGGTTTAGAAGATGCTTCAGGATTGATGGACTGGCTTGAGGATAATACCGCGAGCCGCCGCGATGGTATCGAACGTTTGCAGCAGTTTTTAGCCGCAGATATTGCCAAAAGCGCTGAAAATCGAGATGATTTCGCAAGTGACGCAGATTATAGCCAAGAAGCAAAGGTCATCCGTCAGCTGCTGGCAAGTGATATGGCGATTTATGTCGTTGATGCGCGCGAGCCCGTACTGGGTAAATATAAAGACGAATTAGCCATTTTATCGTGGGCGGCGATACCCGTCATGCCAGTATTTAACTTTACCGACAGCCAAGATGCCAATATTGAAGCGTGGCAAACGATGCTGGCAAGGCGTAATTTGCATATCTCAACCCGCTTTGATTCAGTAGCCTTTGAGTTCTCAGACGAGATGCACTTATGGCAAAATCTCGCCACTATGCTGCCCCATGCCGAAATGCTCGAGCAATTGATGCAGCAACGAGCGGCAGATTGGGCGCAATTATACGATGAGGCAAATATCATCATTGCTGATTTTTTGTTAAATGTCGCCGCCTTTGTACGACAGATTAATGACGATGATGACCCTATGCCGGTATTGCAACAAATGCAAGAAGCCGTACGCCAAAGCGAGCGTGCCATGCAGCATAAATTATTAAATATATATAAGTTCTATGATAATGCCGTTGCCGCCACACCCCTTGAATTACAAGCCTATCAGCAAGACCCCTTTGACCCTGAATTACTCAAAAGCTACGGTATTCGTACCACCTCTGGTGCGGCAGCAGGCGCATTATTAGGCTTAGGTATTGATGCGGCAGCGCTTGGTACGACCATGGGATTGGGTGCTGCATTGGGTGGTATTGCGGGTGGATTACTCTCAAATACCGGTAGTATCGCGGATAAAATAACAGGTGTAAAACGCCTCTATATTGACCCCGCTACCCTAACGCTACTCGCCACGCGGGCGATAGACTTATTAACTGCCGTACGTCATCGAGGTCATGCCACCACCGATGCCACCCAGCTCCTTTATCAAGGCGCGCCACATATCAGCAATGAGGACACCACCCATAACCCCCTTACCCCATGGCAAACTCATAAATTACCAAGCGAGCTTAAAAAAGCACGCAGTAAGCCCCAATGGTCGTCACTGAGTAGCGGAAATGCTGAACAGGCACAGCGCCTGCGTTTAGATGCCGCATGGTCACTATCGAATCAGCTTGACACTCATAAACCGCGCGAAGCCTAATCTGATAAGTTCAAGTCAGCCTATAAATAGACTGTTATAATAGCACCAACGATTTAACCACCTATAAAGGCGCGACAATGGCATATTATTTTGGATTTTTACCCTCAGATAAGCTTAGCCAAATGATTAAGGAAGCTGAACATATTATCAGCGCCCATGAGCATACCGATTACTACCCTTACCGTAATGATTTGACCCAACAAATCGCCAGCGAGCTGATTGATAATTTATTAGTCGGACTTATTGACGTTATTCCCAATCCTGAACGCAAAGCCTCAATGAAAAAAGTAGTGAGTACCGTTGAGAGCGCGACAGAAAAGCTATTAAATGTACTGCTTGGCAAAGACACCAATGAAGATGTGATGCCAAGTTTTAACTTCTTAAAAGAACAAAGTATGTTTATTGACAATGACGGTTTGCGCCGCGTGGGTTTTCAGCTGACCCATAGCGCCGCCCAGAAAATCAATCAAGGCTTTACCATAGTTCCTCAACAAGCGGTCGATGCCGTGCAATTTAAAACCGCACTAGAGACCATGAACGAAGAGGCTTCGACTCATTTTATTAGCAAATTTACTGAAACCCTGAAACTGGGTATCATCAAACGTAAATCTATTCCGATGGCAAAATTGGCTATCGACAAAGCCATGAATATGGCACTTAATAAACTATTACCTCAATTATCTGAAGAAGGTCTCAATCGCATGTCACGATTTTATAGCCCCTTTATCGTACAAATTGCCGATAAATAAAATCCCAAATATAAACAAGCACTCATTTTGTTATAATGCCGCATGATATTGAGAAAATCAGTCAAAACTTGTTAAAATAATCAGCACTTTTCATCTAAGGCGCATCTTATGACCCAAATCAGTAACCAAGAGATTGAGCAAACTCTGCGTAATTCAGAATGCTTGATTAGTAGCATCGAAGTTTCAGCAGCTTATGAGCGTCTTGCTGCACAGCTTAACCTACATTATGTCGGTCTCAACCCCATTGTCATGGTGGTTATGAATGGTGGCTTGATACCCGCTGGTCAGCTACTTACCCATTTGACCTTTTATCATCGCATGCATTATGTCCATGCCTCGCGCTATCGTGATAATGAAGGGACTAACGAGCTGGACTGGAAATTCAAACCTGATGTCAATATCGAAGGTGAGCATGTCTTACTCATCGATGATATTTTTGATGAAGGCATCACCCTAAAAACCATCGTTGAAGAATTGGGTCGCGAAAATCCCGCCTCTATCAATGCTT
>DAIPIF010000100.1:0-7343 GCA_036770925.1 Psychrobacter sp. | reverse complement strand
AAAAAAGCGCCGCTCTTATTTAATAAGAGCGGCGCTTTTTTATGGCTTTTGCGGTTAAAACTATTTACCGCTTACTTTTGCCAGTACATCCTCACGGCTGAGGAGTTGCTTCTCAGAATCACGGCGATTGACATACTCGTATTTGTCTTCTGCCAAGTTGCGGTCAGAGACGACGATACGATGTGGAATACCGATGAGCTCAAGGTCGGCAAACTTGACACCCGGACGCTCATTACGGTCATCGAGCAGTACATTGACCCCAAGCGCTTTGAGCTCTGCATACAGCGCTGTTGCCGTCTCCATGACGGTATCTTCTTTGGATTTCATCGGTACGATAGCCACTTCAAACGGTGCTAAAGAGTCAGCAACGTCAGGTGTTTGTGGCCACATAATCCCGTTTTCATCATTATTTTGCTCGATAGCAGCGGCGATAATACGGCTGACACCAATGCCGTAACAGCCCATCATTAGGGTAACGGGCTTGCCATCTTCACCTGATACGGTAGCATTCATCGCTTGCGAGTATTTATCTCCCAACTGGAAGATGTGACCGACTTCGATACCGCGCGTGATTTTGAGCGTGCCTTTGCCATCAGGAGAGGGGTCGCCCTCCAGTACATTACGGATATCGACGATGCGGGTGATGCGTGTATCGCGTCCCCAGTTCATGCCGATGGTGTGTTTATTGACTTTATTCGCGCCAGTGACAAAGTCTGACAAAGTCGCCGCTGAACGGTCAACGAATACCGGCATGTCTAAGTCAACGCCGATATAGCCTTTATGTAAGCCTGCCGCTTCGAGCTCTTCATCAGATGCCATGGTCAACGGCACATTGGCTTCTTCGATTTTTTCGGCTTTGATGGTGTTGAGCTGATGGTCACCGCGCAGCACAATAGCAATTAATTGCGGCTCATCATCTTCGGTATGACCGTGTACAATCAAGGTTTTAACGGTACTTGATAACGGCACATCCAAGTGCTCAGCGACCATTTTACAGGTGGTCATATTTTCTGTGAGGACATCTTCACGCGCCATCTTAGGTGGCTGGCGCTCAGCGGTACTGACCGATTCTGCCAGCTCAACGTTGGCGGCATAATCAGAAGAATCTGAGAAGGCAATATCGTCCTCGCCGCTACTGGCAAGCACATGAAACTCATGCGAGGCAAAGCCGCCAATGGAGCCGGTATCCGCTTGCACGGCACGGAAGTCTAAACCCAAACGGGTAAAGATGCGGGTATAGGCTTCATACATATCGTGATACGTCTTGGCAAGAGACACTTGATCCACATGGAAAGAGTAGGCGTCTTTCATGGTGAATTCACGCGCGCGCATCACCCCAAAACGCGGACGTATCTCATCACGAAACTTATTTTGAATTTGAAAAAAGGTAATCGGCAGCTGCTTATAGCTGCGCAACTCACCTTGGGCAAGATTAGTAATCACCTCTTCATGGGTCGGACCGAGTACAAAGTCGCGGTCATGACGGTCTTTGAAGCGGAGTAATTCAGGACCATAGTCATTAAAGCGCCCCGTGGTCTGCCATAATTCAGCAGGTTGGGTCATCGGCATCAGCACTTCTTGTGCGCCGACATGTTGCATCTCTTCGCGAACGATACGTTCGACCTTTTGCAAGACGCGTAAACCAAGGGGTAACCAGATATATAATCCAGAAGCGATTTTACGAATAAGACCGGCACGCACCATTAATTGGCTTGATGCAATATCAGCATCACTAGGGGTCTCTTTGAGCGTGGCAAACAAAAACTGACTGGCTTTCATAAATAAAGCGTAACCTTATCTTTGATACAACAATAAATAAAGCGCTAAGCGTTTGGCGTATTGCCACCGCTTGCGTGCCTTGATAATAGGATGGGTCTAAACGTCGATGTAGCCCCTTATACTTACCATAATGGGCAAGTGCTAAGTTAGTGCTACCATGGGGCTATGGTAGGTAAACTTCGTCTAAGACGCAATGACTTTTTACGCTTTCCCCTATAACCCACTACAAACTGCGCACGCGCATAAGGCGCTATGGCATAAAACGCCATAGATACCGCCAAAAATGAGCAGGGCTTTGAGCACGCGCATCCCAGCTATTATGTAACGTATTTATACCTATTGCTTGAAGTCGCCTTAAAAAGGAGCATTTATAGCCTATTACTGACCCATAGCAGTTTTGGCTATGACATCATGAGTTTACAAACGAGTGAGCACATAAGGTAGCAACTATGACCCCATCTAATTCTCAAATCCCGACTGATAATAAGCCGCCACTGAGTCGGCAGCTTAAGCAAAAACCACCGATTGCCAAAATCTCATGGCTGCTACTTATCGTAAGCTTAGCGGCGTTGGCTTTTGCGATTTATATCGCCCAGCAGCGCCCCGATGAGGAGCCGATTGAGACCATTACTCGTGAGGGCGTGGTCACTCAAATTCAGCAGCTCAATCGACTACAAACCGTCGCCTTTAGCGTGGATACGGTCATTACCAGTCAACGCTCAGGCAGCTGGATGAAACTGTGGCAAGATGAGCAAAAGGGCTTATTTATCGCGCGCGGGCGCGTAGAGGCGGGCATTGATTTGAGCGCCCTGACCCCTGATATGGTACAAGTGACGCCACCTGCTATCAGTGCCACGGATAGCTCACAAGAGGCGAATGCACCGCAGTCTATTATGCCAAAAATTAATATCACCTTGCCGCCCTCAGAGATATTTTCGGTATATTTGGATGATATAGAGATTTATGATTGGCAAACGGGCGCGTTTGGACTGATGCAAGTCGACCCCAAGATATTTGAACAAGCCCAAAGCATGGCAAAAAAAGAAGTGCTAGAACGTGCGTGTCGCGGCGACATAATGACCATGGCACTACAAAACGCCCAAACCCAATTACAACAGCTGTTTTCGCTGACCGGTGCTGTGGTAACGGTCACCACGCAAGGGGCAGGTGCCTGCCAATTACCAGTCAGCACACAATCGTAGGGTTCTACCTGTGAATAGAATAAGTTCAAGCACGGATATAATGTTATTATAGCGCCTGATATAGTCAGTATAAATAGCATAGTGTGGAGAGATGGCATGGCGGGCTTCATAGATGACAGTAAAGGCAACCTTAAAAAACTGATGCGGATTGCATTAGTGGGTATCAAGCCTGCTGATCAAATTTTGCTAAAAGGCTACCTGCGGGTATTGCTGCGTCTAGAGGTGGACTTAGAGTGGGTCGCTGCCAATCATACAAAAGTCGATCTGTTTATGATTAATAAAGAGTTTCGTCAAGCGAGCAGTGTCATGAAACTGCTCGGTAGTCAGCCGCAAAAGCCGGTGCTTTATACCAGTCGTACTGATGGCGAGGAAGGCGGGTTAACAGCCGATCAATTGGTATTGCCCCTAAAAACCTTACAGCCTCTGAATGTATGGCTGCTCTATTCAGTGGCAGTGCTCAAACACGGCGCTGGGGCGGTCACGGATATTTTACAAAAAAATCAGCGGGAGGGGGAGGTAATGAATACTCAGAACGCCCCCGCGACCACTCATCAGATAAGGCAGCCGCCACGCGCGCCTGTGCCTAAAGTCCATGAAGAGCAGACACCACTGCAGTCAAGCGCCTCTATATCGGCATCAAATAGCCTAACATCAAGCCGTGCACCGCTTATCGCCACGCCAACGCCTGTCACCTTTGCCAATACCAATAACGTCAGTGCTCATGATTATCAAGGCTTTATTATATTTATTCAGCAACTACAGCAGCGCCCAGCTGGTCTATACCATATCGTCGCAAATAAGCAGGTGATTGCGATAGTTGAGCCGAGTCATGCACGTCTCTGGTTACCTGAAGGCGCTGACACTGATAATACGCCACCGATATTGAGTTTAGCTTGGCAGCTAAAGCCTTATACTGGAGAGCGTCCAGAGAATAATCAGGCGACTGATTTACTGCAGTATTTATGGCAATATGCGTGGCTGCACTCTGATTTATTATTGCCATTAGTCAGCGATGAGATAAGCTATCAGCTGCGCTATTGGATTAAACCGGCATTATCGACCTATTATGAAGAGAGTTGTTCTCAAACCTTGGCAAAAAAAGATAGACAAACGCTATTGGGTATCATGACTGCCTTGGAAGTGGCTCCTTGTAGTGTCACCCAATTGGCAAATAGGGCGCAAATCTCGGTCAAGTCTGCCAAAAAAATAGTGGCCAGTTTATTATTTTCAGGTAGCCTACACCCCCCGAGTTATACTCAGCTTTATGTGCAAGTCAGCCGTACATCCATGCTCAAATCACCCAAGCAGTCGCTCGAGGCAGACGCTAAACTTAGCGCCACTCATCCTGAGCACGCTCATAACTCTCATGACCATGCTCAAGCAGCGGTGGGGGCTAACCCCGTGTCAGCGCAGGAGTCGCCGGCGGCAGCTCATGCCAATAGTGATGCCAGTCGTCTGTCTGCGCAGCAGCAAAAGCGTGGGTTTTTAGCATCGCTGCGTCTAAAGTTAGGCTTATAATCCAAAAATAATAGCTTATTTGAGCGCTTTTTAAATGATAGGTAGTTAATCATTATGCAACGTCTAAAAATAGTTTTTAGTGGTCCAATGGGTGCAGGGAAAACCCAAGCGATTGCTAGTTTATCTGATATTCCAGTGGTCTCTACAGAAGTGCAAAACACAGATTTGGAAGCCCATGATAAAGTGTTAACCACCGTAGGTATGGATTATGGTGAGCTGATACTTGAGGGTCGTACCAGTATTGGTTTATATGGCACCCCTGGTCAACAGCGTTTTAGCTTTATTTGGCCCATTTTGGTACAGGGCGCGCTTGGGGTTATTATCCTGATTGATCATTCTGCTATTGACCCTGTGAAGGATTTGGCACATTATTTACAAACCTTTGATAAGATATATAAAGGGCGTATTATCATTGGGGTGACCCAAATGGATAAAAAGCCTGAGCGCGAGTTTGATATCTATCGTCACTGGCTGCGTGATACTCAACGTAATCTACCGATATTTGCGGTAGATATGCGCAAAAAAGAAGACGTATTGCTCTTGGTGGAAACCATCATTACCGCACTTGAGCAAGACTAAATTCTAATCTCAGCTCCACTCCTTTATCGCTAATAATACAATGCAAACTAAGTTTTTAATACTTTTAAGCTTAGTCATAATAGGTACTATATAATGAATGATATGCTTTTTCAGATGGATGCCAACCGCCTAAAACCCTCTGAGAGCTACTTAACAGCGGCAAAAGAGGTCTTGCAAGATTTGGTGCATGCCACCAGTGGTATTGAGGGCGTGCTGCTCGCCTCTATTGATGGCTTTGAGGTGAGCTCTATTTTTCAAAAGGAATATGATGCAAATAAGCTCTCGGCAGTGGGTAGCTCGATTCTAGCACTGGTACAAGCACTGACCAGTGAGGCGCAGCTGACCGGTTGCCGTTCGGTGATTTTGGATGCTGAAGATGGCAAAATTATGATCAGCGCTGTCCCTAATAAAAACCAGCCGATGATTGTGATTGTGGTCACGAAGCAGCAGGTGTTATTAGGGCAGATTATGCATGGCATGAATAAAGCCATTAATCAGCTGATTGAATTAGATCAGCAGCATAATAGTAAGCCATGACGTGATACGCTGCATACGATATCTGAGCCTTGCTACTGTTTTTTGAATTCAGCGATGGCGCGTAGCCGTGCTGCTTTATGCTCAACCATCGGTTGCGGATAAGCCACTTTTGCAAAGTCGCCGCCTTTTTTGAGGGCTTTACGCATTTTATCTTCACTGTGCAGCACGGTGGCGGGGATGTCTTTTAATTCAGGCAGCCATGTTTTGATAAATATGCCCTCAGGGTCATGGCTTTTGCCTTGGCTAAAGGGGTTCATAATACGGAAGTAGGGCGCGGCATCGGTACCAGTTGAGGCGCTCCATTGCCAGCCGCCATTATTGGAGGCAAAATCACCATCTATCAGCTGCTGCATAAAGTAGCGCTCACCTAAGCGCCAATCTATCAATAAATCCTTGGTCAAAAACATCGCCGTCACCATCCGCAGCCGATTATGCATAAACCCAGTCGCATTCAGACAACGCATCGCCGCATCCACCAGTGGCACGCCTGTCATCCCCTGACACCACGTTTCAAAATCAGCCTGATGATATGACCAACTGATACGCTTATCGGTATCATCCTTATAGGCTTGATGGCGAATCAGCGCAGGCTTATCGACCAATACATGCCGATAAAAATCACGCCATGCCAGCTCGCTTATCCAGCGATTGATAGCGTTATTATCGCTATCAGTGCCCTGTAGCTGTGCTTGCGCTTTAAGCGCTTGCAAGTAGCAATGCCGCGCACTGATTGACCCCATCGCCAGATATGCCGATAACTGGCTAGTGGCTTGCAAGCTGGGCACATCACGGCTGACCTCATAGCGATAAATATCCTCAGCGATAAATTGGTCTAAGCGGTGACAGGCAGCGGTCTCGCCAGCAGGATAAGCGCCGCGCGCCTGGGTCAGCTGTGCCTGCCTATCGATGCGTGTCATTAATGGAGTATCTTGCAAACGCTGCTGATACGCTTGAATGGTCTCTACGCCTAGAGCCGCTATACTATCAGGGCTATGGGCACTGGCTGATGCGGAGGTTAGCTTACTTGCTGACAAATTGGTTTTATGGTTATTATTAGCTTTTATCAGCGTTGCCTGATGGCGTTGCAGGGCGCTGACCTCCAAGGTGTGTCGCCATTTATTATAAAAAGGGGTGAACACTTGATACATACTACCGTCAGTGGTCGTAATGCTTTTGGGCGGCAAGATGCATTGGTCATGCCAACGGACGAACTCAATATTCTTTGTTGCCAACTGCTTGCTTAACTGCTCATCTCGGGCGATTTCACCACCTTCATATTCATGATTTGCCATCATTAGGCTGATATTTTGAGTTGCACAAAGCTCACTCATAGCCTCAATACAGTCAGAAAACAGCGGGCAGACATAGACCTGTAGGGTGATATTGAACTGCTTATCGAGATGCTCTGCCAAAATAGGTAAGGTGCGAGCGATAAGGTCAGCTTGGGTCAACGACATATCATGTATAAGCCACTGCTCTGGGGTATAAAAAAACACTGCCGACACCCGCGCATTATCAATATGGGCACGCTCACAAAGTGCTGCGAGCGCGGTATTATCAGCTAGGCGTAAATCACGGCGAAACCACATCAAATAATGCGGCGTTTTCTCAGGGCTAGTATTCAGGTTTTCAGCCGTTGTGGGCACGGTAGCAGACATTCGAGTATCCTTATTTCAATCATAAACAAAACTATGAATAAAAGTATGCTAGGATAAGTTTTTGGATGCA
>DAIPIF010000099.1:1737-7369 GCA_036770925.1 Psychrobacter sp. | reverse complement strand
AAGCCGCGCATCGACCAACTACTCGGGCTGGGAGTGTCGTCAGACATGGTGATGTAAGTTAACCTCTTTAGTTAATGAACTCAGTTAGTGGACTGAGTGAATAAATGGAGTAAATGAGCCTTAAAATAAGCTCGAATAAGACATAACCCTATAAATGGCGCTGAAAGCTATTCAGCAGATAAGCAAATGATATACAAAACCGTTTGCTGCCGCCTTATATTAGCTTCACTTTATCGCAAGCCTAACAGACATTCAACGATAAATTTATCCAAATTGTATTGTCAGTGTGTTATGAACTTTGCTATGGTCAAACTCCTTATCACTATGATTTATGCTTATGCCCCCTCGCTCACTTTTCTCTCGGCTGTTCGGCTCACGTAACAATAGCAGCCATCAACCAAACCCTCCCACAAGTAAACCCACCCACACGCCGTCGTGGCGCTATCGTCTGGGACGATTTTTTATGATAGTGGCGCTGCTCGTGTCGGCTATCTGGTTACTACTGGCAATTTGGTATCAGTTTGGGGCCCGTAGTCCCATCAGTTGGCTTGCGACAATCGTCATTGTAGGCTTACTCAGCGCGTTAGTACTGACAACATATTGGGCAACGCTGACTCAGAAACTGCTCAATAAAATGAGACGTCATCACCATAACACCCCGAATCATAACACCCTAAATCATAAAAAAACCAGTAAATGGCTGATGGCTTTATATACGGGAGTTTGGCTACTGGGCACGGGCTGGTTTATCTCTATTGAACCCAAACAAAATCGGGACTGGCAGCCTGATGTCAGCCAAAGATTAGCTTATGAGCGCGATGCCACTAACCCTGATTTGATTACTCTACATAATGTGCGTCACTTTGATTGGCACAATAATGAAGATGCTACTCCGCACTGGGAGACGCGGACGATTGATATGTCCAAGCTGTCTGGGGTCGATGTGATTAATTCTTATTGGATGGGACCGCTGATTGCCCATACGTTGGTCAGCTTTCGCTTTGAGGATGAGCGCCCATTATCGTTCTCGCTTGAGATTCGTAAAGAACAGGGCGAGTCATTTTCAGCGATTGGTGGGTTTTTTAAGCGTTTTGAGCTGAGCCTTATTGCCTCTGAGGAGCGCGATATTATTTATACGCGTAGTAATGTGCGCGGCGAGCAAGTTTATTTATTCCCCGTCAGCCATTTGCAGCACTCTGAGGTACAGTCATTGTTTGAGTCTTACCTGACCACTGCCGATAAGCTCAACGAGCAGCCTGCTTGGTATAATACCTTGACCAGTAACTGTACCAATATTATTTTTTATATGGCACGTATTATCAGTGGGGAGCGTCTGCCGTGGGATTATCGCATTTGGGTCTCAGGTTGGCTGCCCAATTATCTGTATGAAATTAATATGCTCGAGGCTCATCCTGATAACAATCAGCAGCCATGGTCAATGGATAAATGGTACGAGCAGGCGCATATTAATCCCAAAGTGCATGGTTTTGATAATAACATAAAGCCAACGACCCATAGTAACGCTAAAAGCAATGAATTCTCTAGCCAAATTCGTCAAGGTATTCCCATTCCGCCATTAGCAGATTCTAAGGCGACCGCTAAGACAAATGCCACATCAGATACTGAAGATTAAGAATGAACAATAGCAATGACAGAAACAACATAAACGACAGCAACGACTCATTCATTTACTATCTTATCATTGACTAAGGCATCACCCAATTGACCACGCGGGTCTCCATTTCTTCCTCAGACAGACTCAACTCCGACACGCAGCGCCCTGCCACGCCGATATTCGCCGCGCGCATTTGCTGCTGAGTTGCCACTGCATCTTGGGTCAATAATAAATGCCATTCAGGCAGTGACAGCCCTTTATATAAACGCTTATAGGCACAGTGCGCAGGCAGCCACATCATATCGGGCAATTTATCAGGCGTGAGCTGAATACAGTCGGGCACATGCTCTTGGCGGTCATCATAATGCTGACAGTAGCCGGTCGCACAGTCCATCAGCTTGCAAGTGACATCGGTATATTCAACCGCTTCCACCTCGTCATCATCGTCGATGTACTTAATCAAACAGCAGCTCCCACAGCCATCACACAAGGCTTCCCACTCGCTATGGTTCAGCTCTGCTAACGTAAAGCGCGTCCAAAACTGTGGGCGTAACGTCGCGCTTTTTGGATGAGCCGTCGCCATTTGGGCGCTTGAGGTCTGCTCTATGGCAGTATCAGCTGGAATATCTGAGTGGTGATTGGCTTTGCCGAGTAAATTTAAGGTCATAAAAGTGCCATAGCGGATGATAAAAAACCATTTTTATAAATAGCGTTACAGTATTATAGCTGTTTTTAGCCGTTATGGGCGCTAAGGTAGGACAAGTAAGCCGTCACAACCTCGATATAAAAGCGATAGCACTAGAGGTCAATGACTACTCCGTTAGCCCAATTATTCTAAAAACACTTTATAAAAAAGGAAAACACTATGTCGATTAAGACCTTTGAATTAATCAGCACCACTGAAAATGGCGTTGAGCTTATCAGCTATGTCGCACTGCCAGAGCATGCCGCAGATGATAATCCTGTCGCCGGTATCATGGTCGCGCCAGAATGGTGGGGCGTGGTTGAGCATCCCAAAGCCATCACTGAAAAACTAGCAAAAGCCGGATATGCTGCGGTGGCGATGGATGTCTATGGTGAAGGCAAGCTCACTAGCGACGCCGCTATGGCAAACATGTGGATGCAGCAAGTGCTCGCTGACCAAGATATGCTGATGGCGCGCTGCCGCTTAATCCTCAATGATTTTAGTGACCAATTAGCAGTAGATAGCGATAATATCGGCGCGATTGGCTTTTGTTTTGGCGGCAAAATCGTTCTCGATATGGCGCGCGAAGCCATGCCACTCAAAGCCGTTGCCAGTTTCCACGGTACGCTGACGCCAAAACAGGCAGCCGATAACAACTTTAGCGCCAAAGTACTAGTCGCCCACGGACGCGAGGATTCTATGGTGTCTATGGCTGATGTTGCAAGCTTCAAAGACGAGATGGACAACGTCGGTGCTGACTATACGGTCGATGTCTATGACCATGCCAAACATGGCTTTACCAATCCTAATGCTGATGAGCGGGCGGCAAAAAACGAGATTGATTTGGGCTACAACGAAGCGGCTGCCACCCAAAGCTGGGATAAAATGATGGACTTTATGAACGCTCATTTATCATAAACGGCTATCCTCGCGTTTATAATTTTGAGCGAAAAGGGCAACTGGATAACATTCAGTTGCTTTTTTAAGCTGTCAGTATAAATGCCTACCCTAAGCTTGTGTTTATTTTTAAATCACGTCATTATCAAACCATTATAGATGGCGAAGTCGTGGTACGTTATGTTTATGTCTGATATCAGCTGGTTTATTCTTACTGTTTTTGCAGTGGTTTTGGCTGTTTTTTATCAAAAATTAAAAAATCAGATAGCCGCATTACATAAAAATGTTAGCCAATTGCAAGCGGAATTACAGCAACAAAAAGACCGCATTCACGCCTTAGGCGCTCAGTCGCCGCCGCAACTTTCTGAAGCTGAAGCTGAAAAATCGGCGCAATCCACACTATCAAGCGCGGCACACGTACCTTTAGCGCCGCCATTAGCAGCTAGTGCCGCAAATAAATCATCGCTCACACCTCCTACTGATACCCTATCGCTCACACCGCCCATACAACCAACCTCAACCATTGAGCCTGATGAGCAATCATTGCCTATCGTGACCTCTATTATGCACTCTGTTAAAAACTGGTTCTTCGGAGGTAATTTAGTCGTCCGTGTCGGGGTTTTGGTATTACTGGTGGGCGTGGTGCTATTGCTGCGCTTATTAAGCGATTATATCGAGATTTCGATAGCGTCTAAATTAATAACGATAGGCATTGCTGGCTTAGGATTGGCAGGCTTGGGTCTAAAGCTGGTCAAAAAGCGCTTTGCTTATGGTATTACTTTACAAGGGACGGGACTGGCGATTGCCTATCTAAGCACTTTTTTTGCTTATAGTGCGTATCAGGTGCTGGCAGGTCTGCCAAGCTTTATCGGACTGGGGGTGTTATCCGCGCTCACGATTGGGCTTGCGGTACGGCAGAATGCCTTGCCTTTGGCATTATTGGCGTTGTCTGGCGGCTTTTTTGCACCACTGCTCACCAGTACCGAGACGGGCAGCTTGACGGTATTATTCAGCTATTATTTATTGCTTAACCTCACAATTGCTATTATCGCGCATTATCGACCTTGGAAAGCATTAAATATACTGGGCGTGGCGGTGACTTTTGGACTGGCTTACTGGCTCGGCGGCGCAGAAACTGTAGAGAATATAATAGCAGAGCGCGCGGCTTTGGTCGGCTTAGTGGCGCTACATCTCGCCCTATATGTGTTTGTGGTTATCCGCTATGCGCAGCAAATTACTGCTTATAATAGGGATAATGAAAAGCCGTTACATAAGCCAGTCAGCACCCTTTATTTATTCCCTATTGATACCGGATTACTGTTTTCAGTACCTATGCTCGCATTTGGTTTATTTGCGGCGTTACTGCATGATATCGAGCATGCTTTAACCCTCACCAGTACGCTATTAGCAGCCCTTTACTTGGGATTTGGTTGGGTGTTTATACGACGTAGTCAGCGTTATGCATTAATTACTGAGGGCATGCTGGCACTGGGATTTGGGTTTTTGGCGCTGGCGATTGTCCTTGCGTTTGATACGCAGTGGGTTGCCGCCGGTTGGTCGGTGCAAGCGTTGGCGCTAGTGTGGTTTGGCAGACGCTCATTGCGAGCATGGACGGTGCTATTTGGGCTGCTATTACAGGTTATTAGTGCGATATCTCTCATCTTTGGTCTGCTGCTATTTAGCCGCTATTATCCTACTTTGGCGCTCACGATATCGGCTATCAGTTGCCTTGCCAGTGTGTTTATCTTGCGCCGTGACCACTCGCCTATAGCAGTGCCGACGATTCTCCATGACGAACATCTGCTTAATAACAATAATAACAAACAGGCATTTAATGAACCATCCTCCCTGAATAATAATAATAACGTCGTCGCCATCACCCAAGCGTTGGGCATCAGTGACCCTGCCGCAAGGCAATGGCTGGCAAGTATCAATACTGCTAGCAGAGCATTTAGTATCGTTTGGAAAAATGCGTTATTTATAAATATTTTGACCCTCAGCGCTATCGGGTGGGCGCTGTATATCCTAGTGAGAAATAGTGATAAATGGCTTGCCAGCGCGCACTTGGCAACCACTATGCTAATCGCTATCGCGACTTTGGTCAGTCTGACGGTTTATTGGCTTATCAATCGCTATCGCTCATGGACAGAAATCCGCATCTTTAGCCGTGGTCTTTTGTTTATATTTTATGCGATGCTCATCCTACAATTACCACAAAAGTATGAGCTTCATCAGCAGTGGCTAGTATCACAGTGGGTCATTTTTGTAGCGTTATTATTCGGTTGGCTCATTATCGGACAACTGTGGCTAAAAACATGGCACAGTCGCGCCAGTCTGTCGCGCTACGATATGGCAAGCTGGCTGGGTACGGGTATTTTAGTATTGACGGCGGCGCTGCATTATCAACTACCCGATTCAAAGGGCGTGCTGAGCGT
>DAIPIF010000099.1:0-1637 GCA_036770925.1 Psychrobacter sp. | reverse complement strand
GCTTGGGTGTTTGTGCCACTGACCCTACTATGGCTGGCGCTGAGCAACTGGACTTATGATGGCGTCATTTGGGGACTGCCTTACTTGCCACTGCTCAATCTTTATGATATGAGCTTGTGGCTGATATTGATGTATGGATTCAATGTTTTTTATCTGACTCAACGAGTCGATAAAGCTCAGCCCGTCTTGACTACCTTTATATTAAATACGCCCCAAAAACTCGATAAACCCTTTCGCAGTCAGCCGTTATTTATGCTGTTAAGTGTGCTCAGCTTTTGGGTCCTCTCCAGTATGCTGACGCGCACCCTACACGCCTTTATTGGTACTCCGCTATGGAATTTGGGGGCGTGGCAGAGTGAGCAGCTGCAAACAGGATTGACTGTTTTATGGACGCTCATTGCTCTGATTGCTACTATTATCGCCAGTCGCTACGGACAACGCACCTTATGGTTTATGGGTATTGGGTTATTGGCTGTGGTGGTGTTTAAGCTCGTACTGGTAGATTTATCACAGACTGAAGCGATTTGGCGGGTGGTATCGTTCTTGGTGGCAGGCAGCTTGATATTATTAATGGGCTATTTGGCACCACTGCCGCCTGATAAGCTAACCCACACTCCTGAGCTGAAACCCTAAGCTTGGCTACTATTTTATTTAATTGCTAAAATGACGGCAGTGGTTATGTAGTAGACTGCATGCCCTCACCGCAGCAAACACCCTCATCTTATTTTAATAAACTATCTAAAAAAGGTTACACTATCAATGACTAACGCTAGTATCCAATGGTTCCCTGGGCACATGAATAAAGCCCGCAATGAAGTCAAAGAAATCATGCCAGAGATGGATGTGGTCATCGAAGTCATTGATGCGCGTATTCCTTATAGCAGCGAAAACCCAATGGTCGCCGCCTTACGTGGGCAAAAACCAGTCATCAAAATCCTGAATAAAGCCGACCTTGCTGACCCGATATTAACCCAAAAATGGATGGATTATCTCGAGGCACAAGATGGGGTCAGAGCGATGGCTTGCGATAATAATAAAGCCGATGATGTCAAACGCATCGTGCAATTATGCAAAAATTTGGTGCCTAATAAAGTGGGGACGGGTCGGCAAATCAAAGCGATGATTATGGGTATTCCTAACGTGGGTAAATCAACCTTGATTAATACCCTAGCAGGACGCGCGGTCGCCAAAACCGGTGACGAGCCTGCAGTCACCAAATCGCAGCAGCTGATTAAAATTGATAATGAGATTATGCTCTATGATACCCCCGGTATGCTGTGGCCCAAAGTTGAAAACGCCCATTCAGGCTACCGTCTGGCGGCAACGGGCGGTATTCGTGATACCGCTTTTGACTTCGCCGATGTGGCGGGCTATACCGCGGAGTATTTAATCGAGGCGTATCCTGAGCTGCTTAAAGAGCGCTATAAAATTGATGATTTGCCGCAAACCGATTGGGAGTTTTTTGAAGTCGCTGGTCGCAGTCGCGGACTGCTCAAAAAAGGCGGCATCGTCGATACCTATCGTATGTCGGAGATTTTAGTCAATGAGCTACGCAGTGGCACACTCGGGCGCATCACTTTAGAGACGCCAGAGATGATGGCGGTGGAAGAAGACGTGGTCGCGGAACAACGCCTCGC
>DAIPIF010000098.1:0-7385 GCA_036770925.1 Psychrobacter sp. | reverse complement strand
AAGTGGCGGGGCAGGTCAATGCCAAGTTTGTACAATCTAGTAGCGACGAGAACCCCATTGATATCGCTTTGCGCGCCATCGAAGAGGCCAAAATTCAGTATCAAGATATCCTAATTATTGATACCGCCGGTCGCCTCGCGATTGACGATGTCATGATGGCTGAGATTAAAGCCTTAACCGCGGCAGTCAATCCCTCCGAGACCTTATTTGTCGTCGATGCGATGACCGGTCAAGATGCGGCCAATACCGCCAAAGCCTTTAATGACGCACTGCCATTGACCGGTGTTATCTTAACCAAAACTGACGGTGATGCCCGTGGCGGCGCGGCTTTATCAGTGCGTGCTATTACCGGTAAACCGATTAAGTTTTTGGGTCGTGGTGAAAAACTTGATGCCCTAGAAGCGTTCCACCCTGAACGTATCGCGCAGCGCATCTTGGGTATGGGCGACGTACTGAGCTTGGTCGAAGAAGTTGAGCAAAAGATTGACCGTGAAAAAGCGGAGAAAATGGCGAAAAAAATGCAAAAGGGCGGCGAGTTCGACCTTGAGGATTTATTAACCCAGTTTCAGCAAATGAAAAACATGGGCGGCATGGCAGGATTTTTGGATAAAATGCCTGGTATGGGCGGCTCTGACATGCAAAAAGCGGTCGAAGATGCCAAGCCTGAAGAAAAAGTGCGTGAGATGGAAGCGTTAATTAACTCGATGACGCCGTTTGAGCGTCAAAACCCCGATAAGATTAATCCAAGCCGTAAGCGCCGTATTGCCGCAGGTTCTGGGCGTGAGATTCAGGACGTCAACCGTTTGCTCAAGCAGCATAAGCAAATGGCAAAAATGATGAAAATGATATCGAAGCCCGAAGGTATCAGTAAAATGATGAAATCCATGCAAGGCTTAATGGGTGGCGGCGGCGCTGGCGGCGGTGGTCCTTTATTCGGTGGTGGCGCTCAGCAGCAGGGCGCAGGCGCTATGAAAGATGTCAATCCTCAACAAATGGCAAAGCAAATGGGCTTAGACCCCAATAATCTGCCAAGTACTGAAGAGATGCAAAAGCAGATGCAAGAGATACAAAATAATGCCCCCAAAAAGTTTAAAACTCGCTTTTAAAAGGTATCTTTAATCTAAAAAGCCCATGCAAGCGTATAAACAATAAAGCCCCAAGACCATTAGCCTTGGGGCTTTATTGTTTATACATGGTAGAGATTATTCGGTTGGCGCTGGCATGTGCTGCCTAAACTGATAGCTGTGGTCATTTGCCAAATCAATACCACAGTCCAATTGGCTAATCCAGTCTAAGAACTGATGAAACACCTCGCCACCCTCCATCCGGCAGCCATGTTGTGGCACCATCATCGACACATCCAAGTCGCGCACCGCATTTGCCCACAGCCGTGTGACTTTTTTACTGGTCATGTAGCGGCGGTGAAAGCCTTCCATATGACTAATATGCGCCCTAAAATCAGTCACCGAGTTACTAGAGTCGCCGGTTAACGACGCCCCCATATCCCCTGAAAACAGTATCTTACTGACGGGATCATAAAACTGAAAGTTACCGACAGAGTGCAAAAAATGCGCCGGCATAGCAACGATACCGCTATTGCCTAGCGGATAATAGCCGCCATGATCAGGAATGGTAATCAAGCGCTCGCTTAAGCTTTGTTTCAAACGCCCTTTAGTAAAGGCTGAATTATAATGCGGCAAAAAGCGCTCCCATATTTTGGGAATCAATACGCAGGCTTCCTCAACATGAATCAGCCACCGCGGCATCGAGGCGATAATGTCAGGGTCTTGATGTGAGCCGATGACATAGCGAATATTATTCATCCGCGTATATTTAGTGATACCTATCGTCAAAGGCGTAAAGGTAAGGTCGCCGCCTGGATCAATGACCGCTGCTTCTTTACCATCAATAATCAAAAACTGGTTAGACGGTACGCTTTCTTCTTCGTGCGGCATAGAGAACGCCACACATTTATGGTGACCATCGTCATATAAAACGTGATGCTGCATTTAATACTCCAGCAGACATCAATAGTAGTATGTCATTGATATTATTGACAATTAATTAATATTGATGAGTGTGTAAAGAGGTTTGAATCTTCATTATAAGGCATGGTGTTTTAAATATAAACCTTAATAGTGGCTATTTAACGGATATCTACTCTTTTATAACTATTTGATGGTCATAACGCTTTATGTATAAATAATATGACTGATATTGATATTTTTATTGTGGCATTACGCACGGATAACGCGACAGATTTTGGGCGCTGGTCGGTTGAAAATATTGTAAATGCTTAATCTTTAGGGGAGTTAGGTGCTATCATAAGCGCTATTTTGTGTCTATTTAGATGCCAAAAATAAAACTCATCTTAACTACCTGTTATCTCCCGAGGTCATAATGTTTTTAGCTATGGATACCGTGTTTGACCAGTGTTCGGTTGCTATCCTTGATCGTACTGGCAAGGTGATCTATTGTCAGACGGCACACGGCAAACGTCAGCAAACGCAGCAGATACTACCGATGATTGATGCCGCGCTGAGCGCCAGTCAGCTGCGCCTTGCCGATATGCAGGCGTTGATATTCAATCGTGGACCGGGGGCGTTTAGTGGGATTCGGATTAATACTGCGGTGGTGCAGGCGTTATCGGTGGCGCATGATTTACCCTGCGTTGGGGTATCAAGCTTGCAAGCGATTGCGCAAATGGCATATCAAAAACATAATTTGCCTGAGGTGTATAGCGCTCTTGATGCGCGGATGCAGCAAGTGTATTTTGGGCATTATCAGCTGATAGATAACATCATGCAGCCAAAACTTGCCTCGAATGGCAGTGATAGCTGTGATGGTGATACCGAGCGCTTGCTGGATTATGATTGCCAAACCGTGCTGAATATCCCCATCGCTGGTGATGGTGCAGGATTATTGAGCGCTCATGAGGGGCAGCTTTGCTATGAGGATATCTGTCCTGATGCTGCAGTGATGGGACAATTGGGTATGGCCCAATTTATGGCGACGGGCGGTACGGAGGCGGCGCACGCTTTACCTAAATACCTGCGCAATCAGGCGTGGAAAACCTTAAAAGAGCAAGGGAAAGCCTAGACTGTAGCTATTGCCTAGCTCAATAGTGACGGGTGTTATCAAAATAATTTAAAGTCTGTTGTTAGGAATCTGATTGTGGATATAGTGTTATTAATTCAAGCCGTTATCATGGGTATTGTCGAAGGGATTACTGAGTTTTTACCCATCTCCAGTACCGGTTATCTTATTTTGTCAGCAGACTTAATGAGCTTTTGGGATAAAGAAAAAGTTGATTTATTTGTAGTGGTGGTGCAATTGGGCGCTATTTTGGCGGTCATTTATGACTATTGGGGCAGATTGTGGCAAGCGCTCATGGGGCTGATTACCGGTAAAGCTGAGGGTATGAGTAATCCGCGGCAGTTAGGGCTTAGCTTAATTGTCGCCACTATTCCGGTGATGATTTTGGGCTTTACTTTTGCCGATGAGATTAAGACCTATCTGTTTAATCCTGTCACGGTGGCGATTATGCTGATTATCGGCGGTCTATTGATATTTTATGTCGAAAATCGCCCCAAGCCTATTATTGCTCAGGAAGCCGAAGATGTCACTTTGGCAACTGCCTTTAAGATAGGCATTTTGCAGTGTTTAGCCTTGATACCAGGAACGTCACGTTCAGGCGCGACCATCATTGGTGCGTTATGGCTTGGGGTATCGCGCAAAGCGTCCGCGGAGTTTTCTTTCTTTTTGGGTATTCCCGTTATCGTGGGTGCAGCGTTACTCGATTTGCTAAAACATTACGATGTGTTAACCAGTAGCGAGGATTGGCTGATATTAGGCGTGGGTACGCTTGTCTCCTTTGTCGTGGCACTGCTGTGTATTCGTTTGCTGGTGGCGTGGGTCAGCCGCCGTGATTTTAAGATTTTTGCATGGCTGCGTATTATCACTGGGGTGGTCGTACTGGTTGCCGCTTGGGTCTTTGGCTATCAATTTGCAGGATAATGCCATGCCTAAATCAAAACCTGCCCGTCCTGAAACGCTTGCCTTATATTATACTCAAGCGAGTCAGCTTGAGCAGGTAGCACAACTGCACGCGTTAATAGACTCGCATCAGCTGCCACTGCGCTTAGAAGCTGCACAAATAAATGGTAAATTAAACCAAAAGCGCCGTCAGCAATTAAGTGACGCTACCGCGCCTAGTTTATTATTAGACGATAATCATAAGCTGTCATTGATGAGCGCGGGGCTCAGTGTCGCGCCTGAGTGGGATAAGCTGCAGCGGCGGGTGGTCAGTGCGGGGCGCAAATCAGAGCTGCTACTGCAAGCGGCAAAAATTAGCGCAGAGAGTATGGTGATTGATGCCACCGCAGGCTTTGGGCATGATAGTTTGATATTAGCCAGTAGCGGCGCACAGGTGATTATGCTGGAGCAGCAGCCGATTATGGCGTTATTATTGCTCGCTGAGCAGCAACGCATGAGGATGCAGCCCAACTGGCAAAAACTGATGGCGCGCTTGCACATTATCAATATTGATGCGCTCAATTATTTGATAGCTTATCAAGACAAAGAGCGGCATCCGCAAAATACTGCCGTAGATGTGGTGTATTTAGACCCGATGTTTCCGGTGGACAGTTATCAAGATGGTAAAACGGGCAAAGGCGCTAAAGTCGGCAAACAGATGCAAGCGCTGCATCAATTGGCGCCGCCGCCAACCGTGCTTGAGGCGCAGCAATTATTGCGACAGGCTCAAGCATTTCTCAGTCAAAACCAACAACATCCGCAAATCAGTAGTAACCCTCAAAAGAGCGCGCGCGTTATCGTGAAGCGTCCTAAGCTTGCGCCATTTTTTGCAGAGCAGTCGCCCACAGACAGCTGGCATAATGACGCCTTGCGTTTTGATGGTTATTTTTTATAAAAGGGATTGTTTATGAGTGATAGGTTAAGGAGTAAAGGATGACCACGATATCAACGCTAGTGATTTGGGCGATAGGCGCCGGTTTATTATTAATCAATATTTTATTGCGTACTCGAATTTTGCGTTTAGAGGCGCATTTGCGCGCGCTGAGACAGCCGCATGAGCCGCTTAAGTTTTTGCGTAAGCAGGCACAGTCTACTCAAAATAATCAAGTGGCGGCGATTAAAGCCTTACGCAAAGAGTATCCTGAAGTGTCGCTCATTGAAGCCAAAAAATTATGGCAACAAATACAGCCATAAACAGCGATAAGCAAATAGCAATAACAGCAATAGTAAACAGCATATATTAATAGAGACGTTATCAGTCATGATGAATCAGCGTGCGAGCTTAACCCTAAAAGACAAGTTTTATGCCTATATGCAGCTGACGCGCTTTGATAAGCCCGTCGGTATTGAGCTGCTATTGTGGCCGACATTGTGGGGCGTGATGCTAGCGGCAATGGGGCAGGCGCAGCAGCAAGGCGGCGCGGCAGGTTTGCCAAGTCTGCAGATATTTGTCATCTTTGCATTGGGCGCTATTTTGATGCGCGCGGCAGGCTGTGCGATTAATGATTTCGCTGACCGCAAAGTCGATGGGCATGTGACACGTACCAAAGGGCGACCGCTTGCCGATGGGCGCTTGTCTGGCAAAGAGGCAATTGGCGCGTTTATAATCTTGGTATTATTGAGCGCCAGTTTATTGCTGTTGTTGCCGATTACGGTGTTTTATTGGTCATTTGGCGCGCTGCTATTGGCGTTTATTTATCCCTTTATGAAGCGTTATACCCATTTGCCGCAAGTGTTTTTAGCAGCAGCGTTTGGCTGGGCGATACCGATGGCGTATGTGGCGATAGCAGGCGCGCCTGATATTTGGTGCTGGTTATTATTTGCCGCTTATATGTGCTGGACGGTGGCGTATGATACCCAATATGCGATGGCGGATCGCGAAGATGACCTAAAAATCGGCGTCAAGTCCACCGCGATATTATTTGGGCGTTTTGATGTGGTGATTATCTCGATATTGCAAATGCTGTTCTTAGTATTAATGGGTGTGGTTTTTTGGCATTATTTTGCGCCAACGAGCTTAGGTATCGTACCGATATTTGGTTTGGCATTGGTGGCAATGATGTTTGCCAAACAAAACAGCGCGTGTGCCAGTCGTCACGCTTTGGCATGTTTTCAGGCGTTTTTGGCTAATATTTGGGTGGGGCGTTATATCTTTGCCTTAGTGGCAGTATCTTGTTTATGGACGACTGTTAATGGATAACTCTAATAAACTACCCAAGTTAAAGCGCTCGTTTTCTCAAAAAAAGCCAGTAAGCGCTGACTTACAAATCAGCTATCAGCTGAATCTTGCCGAGCATGGTTTGACTCGCGCGCAAGTGATTGCCACTGAACGTAAGCTTGCTAAGTTTGCCAATGCGATGGATTCGGTGGTGCGCGTGCCCTTTACCAAGCAAGGGCTGGGCGCGGATGCGGCATTGTCCACCATACCCTTAGCAGGAGACTTGGCAGGATTGGCGTTGACCAGTTATTCATTTATATTGGGTCGCCAGTTGGGCGTACCGACGAGTAAAATGACCCCTGCGGTACGCTTGGCGCTCATCGATATGGTGGTGGGCATCGTGCCCGGTATTGGCACCCTACTGGATATTTTTATTCGTCCGAGCCGTAAGACGTTAGAGATTGTCCATCAGCATCTGCAAGATGAATATGGCATTACTGAGACTACCCATATCGACAGACCGTTTTTGCATCAAAGCTTAGAGGATAAGCAGCGCCGTAGTGGCTTTTGGCGTCATCCACTGGTGGCGTGGGTGTATCTGCATATCCCCGATATTTTGGGGCTTATCGTCATTGTGGTTATTATTTGGGGCTTGTGGGCAGGTATTGGCTTACTGGTGCGTTTTTTTGGGGCATTAACGGGCTTTGGTTAATTCATAATTGGCTTGATATTAAGGCTGAGTCACCACTTCCGCCTCGGCACTTATCGCCTCAAAGCTGCTAAGCTGTCCGTTTTGTAGTAAGTCGATGGTGCTACCGCCGCCATGACTGACCAGCTCAATATTGCCATCTGCCGAGCGATAAGTGGGATTGTTGCCTTGTCCCTCAGGGGCGCTCAGGGTCATTTTAGGCTGATTGGGCAAAGTAAGAATGGCATTCAATATCCCTGTTGCCGAGGTCTCAAACACCACCGATAAATCCTCACCTGCGGCGCTTTTATAATGCACAGCGGTGATTTGGGTGCCTGCCACTGCCTGCTCTGGGTCAATAGTGGCGGCTTCATTATTTGGGTTATTCATAGTCGCAGACGTGCTTATCTCTTCCCTATTATCTTGGATATCTGCCGGATTGACCTCGGTTTGCACTGGCGGCTCATTATTTTCTACCACTGGCGCTACTGTACTTTCAGGCGC
>DAIPIF010000097.1:0-7396 GCA_036770925.1 Psychrobacter sp. | reverse complement strand
CAATAAGGGCGGTTTTGCTAAGGTAGCGATTATTTATTTATAATTTATTAAGGATATTTACATGGCAAATCCTATTGTCAGTCGTGCAGAGCTTGCCATAGGTGGCACGCCGATGACGGTTAAGGGCGTGATACAAAAGACCAGTCTGCTGCTAGGGCTTGCAGCGATAACCGGTATTGGGTTTTTCTTTTATGCCATCATGGCAGGTTTATCGCAAGGCTTTATTACCATGGCAGCGTTTGGTAGTATGTTTGCCGCCTTTGGTTTGGCGATATTTATTACCTTTAAACCTCATAAAGCCAAAACCTTTGCAGTGCCCTACGCCATCCTAGAAGGGATATTTTTGGGTGGTATCTCGCTGTTTTTTATGCGAATGTACCCAAGCGTACCAGTCACCGCCATGTGCGCAACCTTTGTGACCGCGGCAGTGATGTTGGGGTTATATCGCTCAGGACTGGTTAAAGTCACTGAAAAATTCCGCTCGATTGTGACCTCAGCCCTCATCGCTATTATGCTGGTTTATGTGGCGCAGTGGGTACTATCATTAGCGTTTGGCTCAAGCTTACCGTTTTTATTTGAAGGCGGCGCTATCGCTATTGGCTTTAGCTTATTTGTGATTGTCATCGCCTCTTTTACCTTGCTACTGGATTTCGATAATATCGACCGCGGGGTTGCTGCGGGCATCTCTGAAGATTATGAGTGGTTATTTAGTATCGGTATTTTGGCAACGCTAGTGTGGATGTACATTGAATTTATGCGCATGCTAAGCTATTTACAAGATTAATTCAGTGTTTAAAATCTGAATGTCCCTCACAAAAAACCGCCCATGATAATCGTGGGCGGTTTTTTTATGGGGTAAGTATTATTATTAATTGCGGACGCGCGCTAAGTGTTGGTTAAGCGCGTTTGAGCCGCAGCGCATTTAATACCACGAGTAGCGAGCTTAATGACATGCCGATAGCCGCCAGCCAAGGCGGTACGTAACCCAATGCGGCGGGCAGCAAGACGATGCCGTTATAGCCCAGCGCCCAGCGGAAGTTTTGCTTGATGATGCGCTCGGTTTTATCAGCGATACGCTTGGCGGCGGCGATGGCTTCGATTTGACCATTTAAAATAATACTGTCGCTTGAGACTTGCGCCAAATCTGCCGCGCCAGCGATAGAGGTTGAGACGTCAGCCGCTGCCAATACAGGCGCATCGTTGATGCCGTCACCGACCATCAGCACCACGGCATTTTTTGCCTGCAAGGCTTGAATGTGAGTGACTTTATCACTGGGCGATAAGCCATTATAAGCCGACTGCATGCCTAAAGACTCCGCCATGACGAGCGCTTGTGGACTGGGGTCACCGGTGAGCATGATAGACTCGATACCCAAGGCTTTGAGCTTATCGAGCATCGGTTTGGCAGTGTCACGCACTTTATCATTGAAGTAAAAACACGCCAGTGCTTGCCAATTATCGGTATTATTTTTAGCTACACTACTTGACGTTGATTGCTGACAAGATAGCACCACAGCCGAGCTGGCACGCTGCGCCATTAAGTCGATACCCAACGCTTGCGTGCTATTGGGACTATCTAAGGCAAAATCAGCATGACCGATACGGTAGCGCACGCCCTCAATCAGCGCCTCAACGCCGCCCGCTGGATAATGGGTCAGCTCTTGGGTTGCAGGCAAGTGCAGCTGATAAGCGGCGGTCAATAGCGCATGCGCGATAGGATGGCGGCTACCGACTTCAAGCGCGGCAGCAATGGATAACAGCGCATCTGATTGTGAAGCCGTATTATGAGTATCTAATAATTCAATATGTAATAAGTTGGGCTTGCCATACGTCAACGTGCCGGTCTTATCAAACGCCACGTGAGTAATCTCCGCCAACGTCTGCAAGGTATGACCGCGGGTGGTCAAAAACCCATAACTGGCAAGACGATTGGTGGCGACGGTCAAGGCAATGGGCGTGGCTAAGGATAGCGCACACGGACAAGTGGCAACCAAAACCGCCACCGTTGCCCAAAGCGCTTGGCTGGGATCAACGAAGTACCAGCCGACAAATACCAACACCGATAACACCAAAATCCGTGCCACAAACCAGCGCGCCAGCTTGTCGGCTTGCTGCGCTAGTTTGGGCTTTTCGCTCATTGCACGGTTCATCAGCCGATCAATCAGCCCCATTTGGCTGTCTTCTGGTAAAGCGGTGACCAGCATCTCAAACGGCTGGCTGTCGTTTTGAGCGCCGCCCACGATGTAATCGCCTTGTTGCTTGAGGATAAGGTCGCCCTCGCCAGTTAAGAGGCTTTGAGAAACCGTTGCCGTTTGACTGAGCAAGATGCCATCACTGATGATTTCAGCGCCCGCATCAATCATAATAATATCGCCCACTTGCAAGCTTTGGGCGGTGACCATTTGCTTATTATCAGTGCTTAGGTTTTTGAGAGGGGCTTTTTGCTGCCATTCTTGAGCGATACGCTCGGTGATTTTATGGACATTGGCATCCATACTTTTTGTAAAATCAGCCATAAAACTCATTGTAGCGTCAGGTATAAAATCAGACGTTAAATCAGCAGCAGCATCGGCATTACGTGCCAGTTGTTGCAAAATCAGCTCGGCGGCGGCAGTATCTTCAGCGATTTTTTGTACCAATATCGGCTCAACCACTACTAAGTCATTTGCCATAGTGGCGGCTTTGAGCCGCGCATTATGCTCAATATAACGCCCTGCCAGTAAAAAGAAAATAAACATACTGACCGAGTCATAATAGGTCTGCCCAACGCCGGTCACTGTGGCATACAAACTGGCAAAAAAGGTCACAATCAGCGCCACACTGACCGGCACATCCATATTTACTTGGCGGATACGAATCGCTGACCACGCCGAGGTAAAAAACGGCACGCCTGCATAAAAGAACACCGGAATACTGACAAATAACGACACCCAACGCAAAAAATCGCGCTGTAATATCAGCATGCCGCTATACTCACCAAAATAAATCGCCACCGCGTACATCATCGCCTGCATCGCCCCAAGCGCCGCAATCCCTAGCCGTAGCAGCATCTTATTATTATGCTTAGCCAGCATCGCCTCATGAGTGTCTTGCCGATAAGGCTTGGCTTCATAACCAATCTCATTAATAACTCCCAAAATACGACTAATGGGTAATTTATCTTCATCCCAAATAATTCGCATGCGCTGATTGGTCAAGTTGACTTGACACTTATCAATCCCCTCAACTTCATACAAGCGCGATTCAATCAGCCACGTACAAGCGGCGCAGCGCAAGTTATTAACCGACAGCTCCGCCACCGACATGCCATCTTGCGCATAGACAAATTGCGATTTAATCTCGTCATGGTCATACGCTTCAAGTTGGGTCAATTGTATCGGCAAACTTGCCGTGCGATTAATCTCCGAACGGTCAAGATAATATTGCTCAAGCCCCGCCTCAACGATACTTTGCGATGCCAGCTGACAGCCCATACAGCACATCTCACGCGACTCGCCGAGCACCTGACTATAAAAAGGCGGCTGCGGCACAGGGTCACCGCAATGAAAGCAGTGCCCCTCTGTCGGCAGCACCAACCCTTGGATAATATTATGGTCATCATAATGGGCAGTATCAGATGACTTTAGTAACTTAGCACTGGACATAACGCGTACCATTTCCTTTAGACAGACTTGTTTAGACAACAGAGTTATGACCAACAGAGTGATAACTATAAAAGGCTTTAAGAGCAGAGATAACAGGATAAATACTCATGATTATCAAATCACTATAAAATCATGCTCAAACCTTGAGCAATTCATACAAAAATCATGACGAGCAAACGGCTCATTTGTTATCTTATATGGCATTCAATGAACAAATTAAAAGCGGCATTATTTAGCATCTTAACAGGAGCGCTTTAGCCTAAAAAGTAGCTTTTATAAGCGTGCTAGGCTAATAAAACCCCTAGTAAACCATTAGGTTATGGATGATAGATTGAAAATGTTGTCAATTTACGTCATTATGAAGCAGTTTTTTATCCCAAAACGGTGCGTTATCAGTGCAAAAATCCCATTCTACTCTATCACAGCCACCTAAGTCTGCCGTAAACACTTTACCGACGCAGCAGCGCGGTTTGGTGTTCAGTGGTCTTTTACTTATTATTGTCATCATTGCTATGGTGTTTTTGGCGCTATATCTTCTTAAGCTGGATCGTACCATTACCAGTAAATTTGAGGGTAAACGCTGGGATATTCCCGCCAAAGTTTACTCACAGCCGCTGGAGCTGTATCAAGGCGCGACGGTTGATAATGATACCCTGAAAAAGTGGCTGGAGCTGCTGAATTATCGCAGTGATAAAAATTATAACCGTACGGGTAGCTATCACAAATCGGGCAGCACTTACCATATTCATACGCGTGGATTTCTGTATAGCGCCAATGATGTCGATAAAGAACAAGTCATCAAGTTAACCCTATCTGGCGGCAAAATTGCGTCCATTCAAAGCACGGAGCAAAATGATGCCGGTATTATTCGCCTAGAGCCGGTCAATATTGGCGGGATTTATCCTGATAATAATGAAGACCGTATGGTGGTGTCTTTGGATGATGTGCCGCAGCCGCTGATTGATGCGCTGATTGCCACTGAAGACCGTGGATTTTATGAGCATAAAGGCGTCTCCATACGCGGCATCGCGCGGGCGGTGCTCAATAACTTCTCGGGCGGCTCAAGGCAAGGCGGCTCGACCATCACTCAGCAGCTGATTAAGAACTTTTATCTCAACTCAGATCGCACCCTTAAGCGTAAAGCCAATGAGGCGATGATGGCGGTGCTGCTTGAGCTGCATTATAGTAAAGATGAGATTTTGCAAGCCTATCTTAATGAGATTTATCTCGGTCAAAACGGCAATCGCTCGATTAATGGCTTTGGACTTGCCTCAGAGTTTTATTTTAATCAGCCGCTAAGCGAGCTGCGGATTGACCAGCAAGCGTTATTGGTCGGTATGGCAAAAGGACCGAGCGTTTATAATCCACGCCGCCATCCTAATGATTCTAAAGCCCGCCGCGATACGGTTTTGAATAATATGCTCACTATTGGTACGCTGTCGCAAGAAGATTATGATAAAGCCATTGAGCAATCTTTGGGCGTGGTCGATAAACCCACCGAAGGCAAAAGTTTATTTCCTGACTTTTTAGATATCGTTAAGCGTGAGCTCAATGAGGTGTATTATTCGGATGATTTAAAAAACGAAGGGCTGATTATTATCAGTACCCTGAACCCCATCACTCAGCTTGCGGCTGACAAAGCCGTCAGTCAAAAGCTGGGAGAGCTGCGCCGCAGTGGTAGCAAAACCAAAGACTTACAAGGGGCATTGGTCAGCGCCAATCCTGAAACGGGCGAGCTGGTCGCGGTGGTCGGTAGCGGTAGCGAGTTTACCGGTTTTAATCGCGCCGTTGATGCCAAGCGTCCCGTCGGCTCACTGCTGAAGCCCATCATTTATATGACCGCGCTTGAGAGTGGGCGCTATAATTTGGCAAGCTCAGTGGATGATTCGCCTGTGACCATCAATTTAAGTGATGGCACTGACTGGAACCCCAAAAACTATGACAATCGTGACCATGGTTATGTCTCATTGACCACGGCGCTATCCAAATCTTATAACCAAGCCGCCGTACGCTTAGGGATGGAGTTTGGGATTGATACTTTCTCCAAGCAATTACAGCGCTTGGGGGTTAAAGAAAAAATCCCTGCGTATCCGTCTGTTTTATTAGGCGCGGTCAACCTGAGCCCTATGGATATGCTAGGGGTTTATCAAGTCTTTGCGACGGGCGGCTTCCGTACGCCCATTCATAGTATTCGTACGGTTATCGACGACCGTGGTAGTATTTTGCAGCGTACCGGACTCAACACCCAACGTAGTATTCCCTCTGAAACCAATTATTTGACCAATTACGCCTTGCAACAAGTGGTCAAAGACGGCACTGCCAAACGCATCGAATCATTAGGCACTAACTTAAACCTAGCGGGCAAAACAGGCACTACGAACGACTACCGTGATGCGTGGTTTGCAGGATATAGCGGCAACTATGTCAGCGTGGTCTGGGTTGGGCGTGATGATAATAAACCGATTGGCTTAAGTGGCGGCACCGGCGCACTGCCTGTGTGGGTCGATTATATGAATCGCCTGAAGCTGACGCCCGTCTCGATGCCCGAACCCGAAGGTATTGAATGGCTCTGGCTTGAGAATAACTCAGGCAAGCTGTCCAATGAGCGCTGTCCTGATGCCCGTTACTTACCGGTGATGTCCGCCTATCTGCCGACAGAAGCCAGCGACTGTGCACTCGGATTATATCAGCAAGACCGCGCGCGCGAACAAATGCAGCGCCAAAGCGAGCAAGATATTATCAATCAGCAGCGTCAGCGTGAAGGGCTAAATATTCCTAATAGCAGCACTATAGATGAAGCTGAAAACATCGATGATGGTGAGCCCTCCAGACGATCTGATACGTGGTATGACCGCGCACTAGAATGGTTTTAATTAATTTTGCTTGATGAATGGTGTATTTATTGATAGTTTAACGCCTATATTTTAGGGTATATTTGCCATCTTCTAGTGAACAAAGGGTTTGATATGCTGATACAGCACCGCGCAATGACAAAGTATAAGCCACGGTTGAGCATCATTTTGATTGCCAGTCCCTTGCTAGGTTTGCTGAGCTTAAGTGCCTGTCAAACCGCACCTATCACTCCCACACAAGGTTCAGTCACCACTAGGGCGACAACTGCTGCGATACCCGCACCCATAGTGAGTGGCGCTGATAGCATCAATAATGACACGATTATATATGCCGAGGACGATAGTGAAGAGTATGTGATTGAGTATGACGACAGCGATGAGGATGCTGACAACCGCTACCCAATGCAACCCGACATACCGCCTGCCAGCGCTCCTGAGGTGACGATTATACCTGCGCCCGTCATCGTGCAACCCCCCAAAACACCGCCAGCGCCTTCACTACCGCCATTGTCACATGGTGACTTGTTAGAGCGGGCACGGCAAAACTCAGCGCGGCAAAGTCAGCAGCCTACTGCCGTTAATAATGAGCTACCGGCATTTCAGCGTTTGATGGAAACGGGTATCAATCAGCTTAAAACTGGTCAGTTGGGTGCTGCCGAAAACAGCTTTACGCGTGCTCAGCGTATCGCGCCTAAGTCATCTGCGGTATATTTTTATTTGGCACAAGTGGCACTTAAAAAGAACCAACCGCGCAAAGCAGAAGCGATGGCAAGACGCGGGCTTAGCGTCTCCCAAGACGCCAGTCGTCAGCGCGCCTTATGGCAAATTATCTTACGTTCAGGGCAACTACAAAACAGCCCCCGCGTTATACGCGAAGCACAGCAAGCCTTACGCTAAGCG
>DAIPIF010000096.1:0-7442 GCA_036770925.1 Psychrobacter sp. | reverse complement strand
CAAGATAAGGATATCTTATGCACCACGTTAAACAGCTCATCAATGGTCAATTTGTCGACTCTAATACCAACGAATGGATTGACATTACCGACCCCGCCACTCAAGAAGTCATCGCCAAAGTCCCGCAAACCACCGATGACGAAATCAATGAAGCCGTCGCTGCCGCCCAAGCTGCTTTTCAGACGTGGCGCAAAACCCCGATCACTACCCGTGCGCGTATCTTTTTAAGATATCAAGCGCTTATCCGCGAGCACATGGATGAGTTGGCAGAGATTCTAACCGCTGAGCAAGGTAAAACCATCGCTGATGCGCGTGGGGATGTGTTTCGCGGTTTAGAAGTGGTTGAGCACGCGGCAGGTATTGCCAACTTGCAGATTGGCGACTTTGTCGAAAACGTCGCCTCAGGCGTGGATACTTATAGCATTTGGCAGCCGCTTGGCGTTTGTGCCGGTATTACCCCATTTAACTTCCCTGCGATGATTCCGCTATGGATGTTCCCGATGGCGATTGCAACGGGTAACACCTTTATCCTAAAACCTTCTGAACAAGATCCGATGGTCACCATGCGTTTGGTTGAACTTGCTGTTGAAGCGGGTGTCCCTGAAGGCGTACTCAACGTTGTGCATGGCGGCAAAGCCACCGTCGATGCCATCTGTGACCATCCTGATATTAAAGCCGTCTCTTTTGTGGGTTCGACCAACGTCGGCAAGCACGTTTATGAGCGCGCCAGTCAGTCAGGTAAACGTGCCCAATGTATGATGGGCGCTAAAAACCACGCCGTCATCCTCCCTGATGCCAATAAAGAACAAACGTTAAATCAATTAGCGGGCGCGGCATTTGGCGCGGCGGGTCAACGCTGTATGGCGCTGTCAGTGGTGGTATTGGTTGGCGCAGCAGGCGAGTGGGTTGACGATATTAAAGCCAAAGCAGAAGGCTTAATCGTCTCAGCAGGCAAGGATGACAAAGATTTAGGACCCCTCATATCCCCTCAAGCCAAAGCACGAGTAGAGCATTTAATCGGCACCGGTGTCGATGAAGGCGCAAGTTTAGTGCTCGACGGTCGCGGCATTGTCGTTGAAGGCTACGAGCAAGGTAACTTTGTCGGTCCTACTATCTTTGATAATGTCACCAGCGCGATGCAAATTTATCAACAAGAAATCTTTGGTCCTGTACTGTGCATTATGCGCGCCGATAGCTTAGATGAGGCAATCGAGATACTAAATGCCAACCCGCATGGTAATGGTACCGCTATCTTCACCCAGTCCGGCGCTGCGGCACATAAGTTCCAACAAGATATCCAAGTCGGTCAAATTGGCATTAACTTGCCGATTCCTGTGCCACTACCGATGTTCTCGTTCTCAGGCTCACGTGCGAGTAAACTGGGCGATTTGGGTCCTTATGGCAAGCAAGCGGTACAATTTTATACCCAAACGAAAACCGTTACCGCGCGCTGGTTTGATGATGAGGCAAGTCGTGGTAAAGTAAACACCACTATTTCAATGTAATTATTTTTCTAAAAACAACAGACTCAAACGATACCCTGCGCTAAGCACTATTTATCATAGTGCTGATTATAAATAGTGCTGATGCGCAGCGTTTAAGTAAGAGGTTTTGGGGTTGTTTTATAAAGTAGTTATTGTTGAAGCGATAATACCATTAGGTTTAAATACGCGATTTGCCATCATATACAAGGATGTTCTCATGGATTTTTCACTGACACAAGACCAAATTGCCTTTAGACAGACTGCCAGACAGTTTGCTTTAAAGGAGCTAAAACCCAAGGCGGCTGAATGGGATCGCGAGTCGCATTTTCCAGTCGATGTCATTAAAAAGTCAGGCGAGCTGGGATTTTTGGGACTCTATACCAATCCAGAATATGACGGCTTAGGCTTGCCGCGTTTGGATTCGGCTATCGTCTTTGAGGAGCTGGCGTGGGGTGATACCTCAATTGCCTCGTATATCAGCATTCATAATATGGTCGCGTGGATGATAGGCGAGTATGGTAGCGACGCCTTATGTCAGCAGTATGTGCCTGATATGGTCAGTGGTGAGTTACTGGGCAGTTACTGCTTAACTGAACCCAATGCCGGTTCTGACGCGGCCTCGTTGCGTACCAAAGCGGAAAAGCAAGGCGATTATTATATCTTAAATGGCGAAAAAACCTTTATATCAGGTGCAGGCTCAACCGATGTGTTAGTGGTTATGGCACGCACTGGCGGCGCAGGCGCAAAAGGCGTCTCAGCAATCGTGGTCGATGCGCATAGCGAGGGCATCGAATATGGTAAGAATGAGCATAAAATGGGCTGGCGCTCACAGCCTACGCGCACCATTAGCTTTAATAATGTCAAAGTTCCTGTCGCTAACCGTTTAGGCGAGGAAGGACAAGGCTTTAGCATGGCGATGAAGGGTCTTGATGGCGGACGTATCAATATCGGTATCTGTGCGGTTGGTACGGCGCAAGCCGCGCTTGAGACGGCGACCCGTTATGTCAAAGACCGTAGCCAATTTGGCAAGCCTATTGCGCAGTTCCAGTCGGTACAGTTTAAGCTTGCTGATATGCTCACCCAAACCATTGCGGCACGGCAAATGCTCTATCTAGCCGCTAGTAAAGTGGATAACAATGACCCGCAAGCCTCTACTTATTGTGCGATGGCAAAACGCCTCTCCACTGATTTGAGCTTTGATGTTGCCAATGAAGCGCTACAGCTGCATGGTGGTTATGGCTATCTTAATGAATATCCGCTTGAGCGCCATGTGCGTGATTTGCGCGTGCATCAGATATTAGAGGGCACCAACGAGATTATGCGGGTTATCGTTTCACGGCAATTATTGCAAGATGAGGCGCTTGATACACTACGCTAATCACTATTTAACCCGTTTCAACCTGCTCAATATTGATACCTATATCATAATAAGGGATATGTTATGACAGATTATACCAATCTTAAATTGACCATTGACGGTCACATCGCGACCTTAACCCTACAAAACCCACCCGCGCATACGTGGACGATGGAGAGCTTGCCGGCGCTCAAGCAGCTGGTGACAGATTTAAATGCCAATGATGAGGTTTATGCCTTAGTCATTCATGGTGATGGCGAAAAGTTCTTTTCAGCCGGTGCCGATCTCAATAACTTTTCTGAGGGCGATAAAGGTCGTGCGGTGAGTATGGCAATTGCTTTTGGGGAAGCTTTTGAAGCCTTATCCAATTATCGCGGGGTCAGTATTGCGGTTATTAATGGCTATGCGATGGGCGGCGGGCTTGAATGTGCCTTAGCGTGTGATATCCGTATTGCCGAGGAACATGCGCAAATGGCGCTACCTGAAACGGGTGTTGGTTTATTGCCATGTGCAGGCGGTACACAAAACTTGCCTTTATTGGTGGGTGAAGGTTGGGCAAAACGCATGATACTGTGTGGTGAGCGTATCGATGCTGCCACCGCTTTGCGTATTGGTTTGGTTGAGGAGGTGGTCGCCAAAGGTGAAGGTCTGCAAGTGGCACAAGCACTAGCGCAAAAGGCTGCCAAGCAATCACCAGTTGCGGTGAGTTATTCTAAACAGCTGATTCAAGCAGCGAGACATCATCCACCAGCGCAGAACTTGATTTGTGAGCGTGAAGCTTTTGTGAAGTTATTTGATACTAGTGATCAGCAAGAAGGCGTACAGGCATTTTTAGAAAAACGCCCGCCCCATTGGCAAAATAAATAACTGATATTGATATTAAAGCACTCATAGTAAAGAGCTATCAGCACTACCTTATCACCAATACTAAACATCGATTTCACTTATTTTATAGGTCGTTTTTATGACAATAATCAATCACCCCAATCGCAAAAAAGCTGAATTGGAAACTGAGTTAGAAGAAGCGTCCGTGCTGTTTAATCTAGAGCCGACCGATTGCGGTCATAGTATTGGTATTATGACCTTAAATGCGCCGAAGTCTCTAAACGCTTTAAGTGTCGATATGTGCCAGCACTTATCACAGCAGCTTGAGCAGTGGCAAAGCGATGCTAAAGTAGTGGCAATTGTTTTAAGAGGCGCAGGTGATAAAGCGTTTTGTGCCGGCGGTGATATTCGTAAACTGTATGACAGCATGTCAGAGTCTGCACCACTGCCTAACCCTTATGCGACTGAGTTTTTTGGTCATGAGTATCGCCTGTATCGGCAGATGCATTTTTATCCTAAGCCACTGATACTCTGGGGCGACGGCATCATTATGGGCGGCGGTATGGGACTGATGGCAGCTTGTAGTCATCGTATCGTCACTGAGCGTACTCGTTTTGCGATGCCTGAGATTACCATTGGTTTGTTCCCTGATGCCTCTGGTAGTTGGTTTTTGCAGCGGATGCCTGCTAGTACAGGTCTGTTTTTAGGACTGACTGGGGCGATGTGTAACGCTAGTGACGCCCTGCTTGCTAACTTAGCGGAATATGCTAGTGATAGTCAAGAGTATGCCGCTATCATCCAGCGTTTAACTCAAGTGAATTGGCAGGCTGAGCTTGAGTCGGGTGCGGGTCGGCATCATGATATCGTCAGTCGTACCTTGGCGCAGCACCCTAGCGCCGCGCTACCCATGAGTAAGTTGGCATTGTATTGGCAGCCTATCCAGCAGCTGATGAATAGTGGCGGTTTGGCTGATATTGATGCGCTGATGCAAGATGATGCGGCTATTGCCAAGCTTAATAGTGATTTTGCGGCAGATAACTGGACGCAGCGCGCGTTGGCGAATTATCGTCACGGCTGTCCGGTCACCGCCGCCTTAACCTATCAGTTGTATCATAGCGTTACTGATTTATCATTAGAGCAAGTGCTGTATTTAGAGACTAATGTCGCGGTGAATTGTGCCGCCAATCCTGACTTTAAAGAGGGCGTCCGCGCACTTCTTATTGATAAAGATAAAAACCCCCAATGGTCGCGCACGCTCGCTGATTGCTTGAGTGTCGAGGGGCGTGCCTATATTGAGCAGCACTTTGACAACCCTTATGCGACAAATCAACACCCGCTACAAGAGTGGTTGGGCGCTGATGCCTTAGGCTCACAGTACGTGCGCTAATCATGAGTACTATTCATAATCTAGTGGTAACTACTCCATAAACAATAACTCGATAAACAACATTTATCACTCATAATAACCCCATCAAGGAATGATGACATGACGACGACTGCGACACTAAAAGAGCAAGAAGACAGCACCCAAAACGCCAAAGCCACCATCGCTTTTATTGGTTTGGGCAACATGGGCGCGCCAATGGCAGAGAACTTACTCAAAGCCGGTTATCGCCTAGCCGTCTATGATTTGTCAGCGGACGCCCTCAAACGTCTGCAACAAGCGGGAGCGACAGTTGCCGATAGCCCAAAATCTGCCGCAAAAGGCGCACAAGTTGTCATTACCATGCTACCTGCCGGCAAACATGTCCATGCGGTTTATTTGGGCGATAATGGCTCAAATGGTCTATTAGCTGAATTACCCAAGGGCACTTTAGTCATTGATAGTAGTACGATTGCTGCCAGTGACGCGCGACTGGTTGCCGACGCGGCGACTAAGCTTGGCATCGACTTTTTGGATGCACCCGTCTCAGGCGGCACAGGCGGCGCAATCGCGGGCAGCCTGACCTTTATCGTTGGTGGCACAGCGGATACTTTTGCAAAAGCCAAGCCGATACTGGCAGTGATGGGCAAAAATATCTTCCATGCCGGCGACCATGGTGCCGGACAAGTAGCGAAGATATGCAATAATATGCTACTCGGTATTTTGATGGCAGGAACGGCTGAGGCACTTAATTTAGGCGTCAAAAACGGTCTAGATGCCAAAGTTTTATCAGATATTATGCTCCAAAGCTCAGGTCGTAACTGGACGTTAGAGGTATATAATCCTTATCCACAAGTTATGGAAAACGTACCGTCTAGCCATGGTTATACTGGCGGCTTTATGACGGATTTGATGCAAAAAGACCTGAATCTTGCCATGCAAACCGCCCAATCTATCGAGGTAGAAACCCCAATGGGTAGTAAGGCAACCGAGCTATATCAGGCGCATAGTGTCGAGCATGGTAGCAAAGATTTTTCGAGCATCATGGCTTACCATGATAAGTCGGTTTTAGGCTCTTAAAGTATCACTCTCTACTGCCGTGTTCATAAAAAACCCCTTATCTATTTGGATATAGATAAGGGGTTTTTGGTAAAACATCAGCGCTCTAAAGTCTGATGTTTAGTTTTGTAGCTCATAAATCAGGCTTTGGATATCTTGTGCCGCGCTGCGCAACCGTGGCACATGCACCAGCAGCTCATCTAGGGATACCCGAATGGTCGGCGCGTGTATATATAGCGATGCCAAATAACGTGATTTTTTATCCATGATAGGCACGGATATCGCCACCATCTCAGAGATAAACTCCTCGTTATCAACCCCAATACCCGTTGCGGCAATCTGATCGAGCGCCTCATTTAATTTATCAACATCTGTAATCGTATTTTTAGTAAATTTATCGAGCGGCAAGTTCTGCAGCATTTTTTGCCGACTAGATGCCGACAGTTGGCTCAAATATAACTTGCCAGTTGCCGTACACCACATCGGTGATTTAGCACCTATCGGCAGATATATCTGAATAGGCAGGCTACTTTGGGCTTTATTGGTATAAATCATATCCATATGATGGGGAATGCCGATACCACAAGTCTCTTTAATATCATCGACCAGTCGTTGTAGGATAATTTGCCGCTCATTAAAGAATTGCCGCTGCTGCCACAGCTCAATGCTTAGATTACGCACACGTTTACCGGGGATAATGCCACCGCCGATATCAACCGCCACAAAACCCTCATCCACCAAATTTTGCAGTAAGCGATGAATGGTAGGTTTAGGGATACCTAGCATTTGTGACAGCTCAAGGGGCGAGACAGGCTTCGGCGCATAAGACACCGCCTCGATAATCTCTAATACACGGGTAATTGATGATACTTTAGGCATAAACCGAGCTCAATAGTGAGGATGGAAAATAAACACAAAGGCGTATATATCTACAAGGCTTAACCACTTTATTCATCATACTACTGATGAGTCACTAGTATTTATGATTCACTAGCATTCATGAGTTGTATTAGTGATAAATAGAGGGGCATTAGTAAAAATACTACTGCTAGTATAACGCGCTATTAAAGCGATTATCCAACTAATCCCTGCGATTTTAGTGTTATAATATCGTTATTATATATAAACCCTATTATGGCAAGTAATAGCTATTTATCCGCCTTACTGTAATGCACATAAGCGGATAGGCTAGCTTAACAATCTGAGCCATTTTTAAAAAATGACTTAATAACGATGATAACATAACTGCTACTGTCACATTATCGAAAGATAAATTTACGGGTATCGTGTAACCATAACTGCCACTTCTATGGATCCATGTAGCAATTATTACAATATCAATGCAATATTTACA
>DAIPIF010000095.1:0-7456 GCA_036770925.1 Psychrobacter sp. | reverse complement strand
AACGGGCCCACCGACACCTATTCTTAAACAATGTTTCATGGCTATCTTTCCTTATATATTAGTAAAAGCTGTTATAAAATCGAAGCTGTTATAAAATTAAAGCGATCGTAAAATAGAAACGGTTGCAAAATAAAAATGATTAGCTTCTGAATAATCTTGAATATTGGGTTTCATGTTGAGCACTACCGAGTGCTAACCCCGGTAAAATCGGACCTAACTGCTCATCAGTTAATGCCAGCGCAGTATCAACGGCAGCGACCAGTTGCGGGCGCAATTGCTCGTTCAAACGTTGCGCAGCGGTATGACCTAATGGCATCGCTTTACATGCGACCGCCAGTTGGTTTTCCAGCCAGCCCCAAGCAAAGCCGAGTAGACTTTGGCGTATAGGCACTTGGCGTTGATGAGCGGTCCAAGCAAAAACGGTCACATAACCAGGCTCTTCTGGTAGCTTGGCATGACCTAACGCTGTCTGCGGCTGCAACTCTAAACTGTTGAGCAAACGCATCAATGCTTGGCCCAAACGTGTGTCTTCATCGCTGAGCTCAGCGGTCTCACGATTGGCATGTATCCAGTCATTCCAAAAGGCAAGACCCTCACTGTCACCATTCTCCCAGCAGGTTTGCAAACGTGCCAGCACTGGTAATTCGCAGCGCGACATACCATCGTCAAGTACGCCCTCTAACCACTCGCCAAGCTCAGCCTCATTACATACCCAGCCAAGCTCAAATGCACTCTCTAGGCCTTGCGACCAAGCGAATGCACCGATTGGCAATGCAGGGCTAATCAGTTGCATCAGTCCCAGCAGCGCCAAATCGCTGGTTGCCTTTGGCTGCGCGTCAGTGTGCATGGTTATGGTCGTCATTATGGGAATGTCCATGGGCATGATTGTGTTCGTGAGAATGCTCATCTGCATGTTCATGTGCATGAGAGTGTTCACGGCCAGCTTGCGCATAAGCACCAGATTCGGGATCGAATGGCGCTTGGTGATGACTCAAGGTTGCGCCCAACAGAACCGCCAACTCTTCTAATACATGATCTGGCGGGAACCGCACCCAATGACGCCCATCTTTATCACTCCCAAGGGCGAGCGATACATGACGATTACCTAAGTGATAACCAAGTCGTCCCAATGCTAAACCGCCCTCAACATAAGCGGTAGTGACTGGCTCATCAGCGGCACATACTTGGATGATCTCGCCGCTGCTCGCTTGTAATAAATCACCATGACGCAGTACCGGACCACGATCAAGGAACAAGCCAACATCGAGGCCGCTATCTGTCACCGCCTTCAAGCGGCCACGTATGCGTAGCTCATAAGGTAAAGTCAGGGTGTCGTGTACATCGATCTGAGTGCTGCTGTCGATTCTTTTTATTAATTCAAGCATATTGATATCCTTGCAAACGCTTTAAAACAAATGATAACGTTGGGCTAATGGCAATTCAGACGATGGCTCACAAGTTAATAACACGCCATCTGCACGAACTTCATAAGTTTGTGGATCTACTGTCAGCTCTGGGCAGGCATCATTGAGCTTCATATCATTCTTACGCATTTGACGGACGTTTTTACACGCCACCAGCCTGCTCTTTAGACCAAGTCTTTCTTCTAATCCGGTATTCATTGCTGCTTGACTAACAAAAGTGATTCGAGTTGCGGCGGCAGCACGACCAAGCGCACCAAACATACGGCGATAATGTACGGGTTGCGGCGTAGAAATAGCGGCATTGGGATCGCCCATTGCAGCGCCCGCTATCATGCCACCTTTGATAATAATTGATGGCTTAACCCCAAAGAAGGCTGGCTTCCACAACACCAAATCCGCCAGTTTATCAATTTCGACAGAGCCAACTTCATGACCAACACCGTGAGTGATGGCTGGATTAATAGTGTATTTGGCAATGTAGCGCTTCACGCGGAAGTTATCCGTACCGCGTTCTTCATCTTCTGGTAACAGACCACGTTGCAGGCGCATTTTGTGCGCAGTTTGCCAAGTACGACATACCACTTCACCGATACGACCCATCGCTTGCGAGTCAGACGAAATCATCGAAATCACACCCATATCATGGAGGATGTCTTCGGCAGCAATAGTCTCGCGGCGAATACGCGAATCGGCAAAGGCAACGTCTTCTGGAATACTTGGGTCTAAATTATGGCACTCCATCAACATATCGAGATGCTCATCGACGGTATTAATCGTATAAGGACGTGTCGGATTAGTAGACGATGGCAATACGTTGGGCAAACTACAAGCGACGATGATATCAGGCGCATGACCACCACCAGCACCTTCAGTGTGGTAAGTATGAATACAGCGGTCTTTGAATGCTGCTATCGTGTCTTCTACAAAACCAGACTCATTTAAGCTATCGGCATGAATAGCAATCTGTATATCGTAGCGGTCTGCCACATCTAGTGCATTACTGATAGAAGCTGGGGTCGCGCCCCAATCTTCATGGATTTTTAGACTCATCGCCCCAGCTTCTACTTGTTGTATCAGCGCTTCAGGAGTACTGGCACTACCTTTACCAAGAAAACCAATATTAATGGGCAAGTCATCTACGGCTTGCATCATTTTGCCTAAATGCCAAGGGCCGGGCGTATGGGTAGTTGCGATTGAGCCAGTCGCTGGCCCCGTACCACCACCAATCATAGTCGTTAGGCCACTCATTAATGCTTCGTCAACCTGCTGCGGACAAATATAATGCACATGCGTATCAACACCACCCGCCGTCAGAATCTGACCTTCACCCGCTATAATTTCGGTACCGGGGCCAATGACGATATCGACATCAGGTTGGGTATCAGGGTTACCGGCTTTTCCGATAGCAGCGATGCGGCCATTTTTTAGACCCACATCGGCTTTCACGATACCCCACCAGTCGATAATGACAGCATTGGTAATGACGGTATCCATCACGGTATCGTCGCAGCGCTGACTTTGACCCATACCATCACGAATCACCTTGCCACCACCGAACATGACCTCTTCACCATAATGCGTGTAGTCTTTTTCTATCTCGATCCACAGCTCAGTATCGCCTAAACGAATTCTATCGCCGGTCGTTGGACCATACATATCTGCATAAGCTTGGCGAGTAATTTTCATGAGTTCGCTCCTGAGTCTGAGTTTTGGTTCTGACCCTGATCTAAGGGACCCATTACCTCACCACGGAAACCATAAATATGGCGTAAGCCTGAAAAAGGAATCAAGGGGACATCACGGTGTTGACCCGGCTCAAAACGTATCGCCATACCTGCCGCAATCGCTAAGCGGTGCCCATAAGCTTTTTTACGGTCAAAGTCTAAGGCCGCGTTGGTCTCGGCAAAGTGATAGTGAGAGCCAACTTGGATAGGACGGTCACCCGTGTTTGCGACGTTGATAGTGATAGGTTCACGATCGACACATAACTCAATGTCATCGCTCTTTAGCTGATATTCACCAGGAATCATAGCAAGTCTCCTCAGACAATAGGGTTATGAACGGTCACAAGCTTCGTGCCGTCGGGAAAGGTTGCCTCAACTTGTAGGCTTTCAATCATCTCAGCGATGCCATCCATGACGTCATCTCGGGTAAGGATTTCGCGTCCCGCACTCATCATCTCTGCCACAGTACGGCCTTCACGTGCGCCTTCCATAATGGCGCAACTGATCAGCGCTATTGCTTCAGGATAATTCAGTTTTAGGCCTTTAGCTTTGCGGCGCTCAGCAAGCAGCCCTGCCGTAAATAACATCAACTTATCTTTATCTCTTGGCGTTAATTCCATCGCTGACTCCTTCTTATATTATGGTTATCGTTATCGTTTTATGGAAAGCCTATGCTATTAGAAGGCTTATGTTATTAGTTGTTAAGTATCAATAAATAGACAGATAAAAGCGTTTGTCAGCGCCTAAGCAAAAGCTTGAGCAGCAGTCGTTAAGTCAACCAAATTCGTGGTGTAATAGCTTTGTGTCCGGTCAATCGCGGACGTAGCACTTCTCGCGCTTGCTGAAATATATTCCAAGCTTCGTTACGCTCTATGCCTAAATAGCGTAGCAGCAATACCCCGCGACGATAGGTAACTGCCCAGTGATTGGCAGCTGGAATATGCTCACGTAGTGCAGTGATGGCCTCTAGCGGATCGTCCAATCCAACCGCCCATAATGTCGCATGGACGGTGGCACCGCCCTGGCCCCACATGCCAGAAAATCTTGGATGATCTGGGTCTATACATTGGCGTTCTATCCATAACGGGCGACCATTACGGGTGAGATGAAAGCGCTGTTCGAGACGGCCACTGACGAAAGGTAGCTTACTGGCAGGACGGCCAAGACCAAGAATTTCCCACCCCAAGCACTTGGCGTTGTCTTCTAAATCAATGATGATGGTCTGCTCGCCGCGAGAGCCGTTAAAAGCGAGCGTTTCCTGCGGCAGCCATTCTAAAGTAGCGTCATTAGCGATTTTTAGGTGGGTATGCTGGTTCCAAGCAACGCCATTACTGTCGGCTTTATAAAGCTTATTGGCAGCAGGCGTCGTTAACAAAGTATGGGCGTTTGCCGACACAGTGACATCTATATTGAGTGCATCGCCACTGGCAATACCACCAGGCGGATGCAGCAGATAGACGTGACAGCAACCATCGCGACCTTCAGGATAGAACGGTCTTTGCACACGCAAGGGACCATAATGGCGGGCTATATTCATGCGGGTAATGCTAGTCTCAGATTCAGTGTGAGCACCAAATCCTAAGGTCAAAAATGCCGCCCAATGACGGTTGGCATCAAATTGGTGTCCTGAGTCTGTAGCAGGCTGTTGTACTGTAGATTTATGAGATAAAGTCGTCATTCCGTCGAACACCTTTTTATAGGCCCAGCGCGACACATATCGCTGAATCGTTAGCCAATCATCCTGAAAGGCAGGGTATTAGCTTACAGATAGCAAAATGAGCAAAATATTCACGTGCGCGGGTGAGGTCAGGTTGACAATACTGGCTTATTAGCCGTCAATGAATGTCAATATTATGTGGGCATTAACTGCCTAGAAGCTGTGATACGAATACTGCTGATAAATTACTGTAGAAAATCAGGGTAGAAGACTCTGCCCTTGGTATGTGTAAAAGTTGTATTGCTTTAAATATTGAATACTAAAAAGTACCTATAGGAAAACAACCATACTATTTATCTCTTATAAACTAAAAGTATATGACTGTCAAACTATTTACTTCCTTATCCAGAGAAAGATAGCGTTAATTATTGTTAAGCTACACAGTCTGTCTTGCAGAAATAAAACACAATAAATAATCAAAGGAAGGCTTACTATACAGTGGTTAGAGCGGTTCTTTTACTTGCAACAATTGTATATAAGATGGCGCTTTTTATGTGCAGATTCTCTAAATTAAGTTAATGTGAGACTATCATCACATCATCTCCTGACCCCTGCCGTCAAATCCGTACAGTTAAGCTTGAGAGATTTTAGTTACGCAGCCTGACGATAAAAGACAAACCACATCTGTCTTGGCGATCTATAGTCTAAGCCTCTATGAATCCTAGTTTGGTTGTAATACAGCTCTATATATTTTGTGATTTTACTGGTCGCTGTAAACCTTGTTTTATAGCCCTAATGATACACAAGCTCATTATTCAATATACCCCAGAAACTCTCTATTGACGCATTATCAAAGTAATTATTTTTACCACTCATTGAGCCTATAAACTGGTGCTAATCAATGATCTTGTAGTATGAATGGCTACAGTATTGACGGCCTCTATCAAAATGCACAATCAGTCTTTGGCTGGGTCGTTTATTTTTGATGGCCATGTTCAACGCTTTACAGACTAAATCAACAGTCATACGCTTATTGATCTCATAGCCGACCAACTCTTTGGTATATAAATCTTTCACTCCGGCTAAGTACAGCCAGCCTTTATACAAATATAAGTAATATAGCCAACCCAAGACTTATTAAGTCGACCGATGTCAAACTTCCGATCCAGCACATTTGGATAAGCTAGCTTGTTATGATTAGAGTCGATAGTAATCTTAAAGAGTTTGTAGCGATAGCATATGATGCCAATGCCTGCAGTGGGAAAGGTGTATTGCACGCCTTCTTCTGTGATCAGAGGGTCAAGGTGTCTTCAAAAGCAGCTAACGATAACCTCTACAAGCCTACAGAGTAGTTCAACGTTATCCTTGATGAGATAGAAGACAGCATTAATCTGGTTATTGTCGAGGAAATTAAAAACTATCGAATGGATGGTGCAGCTGGCAAGGTAGTTTTAAAATAATGAACTTTTGCAAACTTAGTTTATATCTAAAATTTAAAATTTTTAGATACGATTACCTATAATATAGTGAGTCTAAAAATAGCATGTATAGATACTTCTATCACTAAGTGAAATACACAAACATTATACTGTTACTTCTTCTACGTCCGTGATTGTAAAGCTTACGTCAAAACTAGTAATAATAATATTTGTCAGGTGGCTTTATGAAAATTGGGGTTTGAACTTGTCATAAATGCACAAAAAATCCTATAGTCACTATCTTTTTAGTACTAACTAATCCATTTTAGATTATTATTTGGTTATTGGACTAGATATGACTCACTAAGTCTTACTTACGTAGACGTAAACTACCCTTCCCACCTTGGGAATATTGAGTCTGAAAAACAATTTTTAGGATAAAGGACTGTAAAATGGATATTACAAAAATGGATGTTACGGACGTAATGGCGACTTGGGAAGCTGACGATTTGCGAGTACGCGCTAAATTAGGCCCTGCAGGGGTCACATCGCCTACTCAGTTGGCAAGCATGAGTGGTAAAGCACTCTTTGAAGCGATGTTTGCTGGAGAGTTGCCATCGCCACCGATTGGCGAGACGCTTGATTTTATTCCTATTCATATAGAAAACGGTAATGCACTCTTTCAGGGTCGACCAGGTCAGCAACATTACAATCCACTAGGCAGCGTACATGGTGGTTGGTTTTGTACCATTCTAGACTCCGCCGTCGGCTGCGCTATTCACTCAACCTTACCTGCTGGTAAAGGCTATACCACTTTAGAGATCAAGGTGAATATGATTCGTGCCTTGACCAAGGCAATTCCATTGGTACGTGCTGAAGCTAATATCATCCATGTCGGTAGACAGACGGCAACTGCTGAAGGTCGCATCGTTGGTCCTGATGGCAAACTGTATGCTCATGCCACCACGACTTGTTTAATATTTGATATGCCGCAGTAAGAATAATAAGAGCTCTTTCACTTAATATATTTTTGATGATTAACGAATAATAAGAAAAATACCCTGCAAACATTCGAACGTACGATGACTTTAGATAGCAAAAAAGCACGCTATTATGAGCTATCTGCTTTGGTTGATAATAATAAAAACACCAAGCTGCCTCCTGCGCATTTTTATGGAGGCAACGGCTTTACGACTGGCGTCTATTTACCACTATTAACCAAGCTCAGTGCGC
>DAIPIF010000094.1:0-7541 GCA_036770925.1 Psychrobacter sp. | reverse complement strand
AATCAGTTGGTTATCAAGCCACGCAATAGGGATAAACACCCCCACTGCCAACACCGTACCCGGCACCACATAGCCTAAATTGGCGAGAGTAATCATCAGCTTGGTGCTTTTATCAGGATATTGGCGCTTAATCCACGCAATCGTAATGGCAAAAATGGCGATGACTACCGTAGTCATACTGGCAATGAGCAAACTGTTGGTCACAAAGCTAATATAACGGGCATCAAAATCTTCTTGGTAATTCAATACCGTCCAGTAAATAAGCTGTAAAAAAGGAATTAAAAAGGCAATTAAAAATATTACTAGGCACAATAAAGTCATGCCTAATTTGGCAGCATGACTGGTTTCAAGACGACGATTGCTGCCTTGAGTGGTCGTGTTACCGCGCCTTGCTTGCCAATATTGCTCAAACAGTACCACGATAAATATCACCCCAATCAGCAATGCTGCCAATTGGGCGGCGGTAGTCAAACTAAAAAAACCAAACCATGCTTTATAAATAGCGGTGGTAAAGGTGTCAACATTAAACACCGATACGGCACCGAAGTCCGCTAAGGTTTCCATCGTGGCGAGTAATAAACCACCGATAATCCAAGGCAGCGCTTGCGGCAATGCCAGACGAAAAAACACCCGACTGCGGCTCAGCCCCAGCATTTGACCCGCTTCAATAGCGCGGCGACCTTGAGATAAAAACGCTTGGCGTGCCAATAAGTACACATAAGGATAAAAGGCGAGCGATAACACCAACCCTGCGCCCCACACATTGCGCACCGAGGGAATGGCGGCACTGATACCCAAATCACGTAGACCTGTCTGCAGTGGACCACTAAAATCAACGATGCCCACCGTCACAAATGCCAATACATAAGCAGGTATCGCGAGCGGCAACATCAGCGCCCACGCAAAAAACCGCTGTCCAGGGAAGCGGTACATACTCGTCACCCAAGCTAAGGCAGTGCCCACAACGCCTGAGATAACCGTCACCATCACTAATAAAATGGCGGTGTTTTTGAGGACTTGTGGCAGCACATAATCAGTCATGTGCTGCCAAATATCTGCCACAGGTTGCGTCCAAGACAGCAGGACAATGGCAATGGGTATCAGCATAAACAACGAAATCAGTCCTAAGACTGATTTCGATAGCCACCGTTTGCTCACGGTATAATCTTGACTGATAGCCTGATGCATATGATTACCATCATTGATGGTTTTATGGCGGCGCACAAACATTTTTGGCAGCGTTATCATAACATTATTACCCTGTCAGGCTGATACACCCTCAAGTACATAAATAATCTATCAGTTGATGAGTAACTGATTATTTATAGCCTGCTTTATCCATCATCTGAATGGCTTGGGTTTGTAGTGCACCAAATTTTTGGACATTGATATCATCGGCTTTAAAATCGCCCCAAGAGCTTAGTGCCTCTGACTTATCGACACCCTCTTTGACAGGAAACTCTTTATCAACACTGGCATAGATACCTTGAGCTTGATCAGAAGATAGCCACTCCATCAGCTTCAGTGCGCCCTCTGGATTGTTTGAATTGGCAACCACACCTGCGCCAGAGACGTTAACATGAGTACCACTAGTACCTTGGTTTGCCCAAAATATCTGTACAGGGAAATCAGGCTTTTCATCGAGCAGACGCCCATAATAGTAGCTATTGGCAATCCCCACTTCACACTGACCAGCGGCAATAGCCTCGAGCATATTCGTATCATCACTGAATACATCAGTCGCTAAGTTAGCCACCCAACCGCGAATGACTTGCTCAGTTTTTTCGCTACCCAAATGCTCAATCATACTGGCAACCAGCGACTGATTATAGACTTTGTTGGAAGTCCGCAAGCATAATTTACCTTTCCACTTTGGATCTGCCAAGTCTGCATAAGTTGATAACTGGCTGGCATCAACTTTACTAGGATCATAAAATATAGTGCGCGCACGCAGTGATAAACCTGTCCAATTACCCTCAGGATCACGGTATTTGGCAGGAACATTCGCCTCCAAAATCGCAGAGGTCACGGGCTGTAATAGTCCTTGCTGCGCCGCTTGCCATAAGTTACCGGCATCTACTGTCAATAGCATATCAGCTGGCGTGTTTTTGCCTTCAGCTTCTAAACGCGCCATCAGTGGACCGGTTTTATCCGTTACCAGCTCAATTTTGACCCCTGTCTCTTCAGTATATTTATCTAATAACGGCTTAATTAACTGCTCATTACGTGAGGAGTAAATCGTCACCACTTGCTCAGCGCCGCCTATCGCTGCTGCACCCTCAGTACCGACTGCAGTGTCAGCGGGCGCGGTGCTCTCAACGGGCGTCTCTGCATCGGCGGCGCTATCGGTAGTCGGTGCTTGATTACATCCCACCAAACCGAACATCATGCCAAATACAGCGACAGACAAAGCGGCTTTTGTAGAATGTGCAAATGATGATGCAGTAACGGTACTCAATGACATGGTTTTCTCCATAAGGGCGACGAATAACGGTAGTGATATTAAAGGATAGGAGCGATGACCGATAAGTAATTATGTATGAACAAACGATACAGACAGTATAAAAAATGACAGGACAAAAACAGGAATAAAACGCCAATAATAGGTCGCTTAAACTTGTGGGAATATACTAATACAAATGAGATTAATTATCAATACATTTATTACTCTACCAATAGTGTCGGTTAATAACAACATTTTCCTCATAAAAAAAGACACCGAGCGGTGTCTTTTTTATATTTGGGCGAGAAGTTATTTGTTATCCTCAGGCTCTTTAACCGTCTCATTTTTAGCGCGCTTCACCAAAGATTTTTTGGTCATTTGCTGACTATAAAACCCCTCTTTTACCGGCTTTTTGAGGGGTGTTTTGGTATTAGTATCTTGCGGGGTGAGGATGGGCGCGGCAGAGTCTGGCTCTACATCGGCACTGGTTGCGATATAGTTACCGGTTGCCAGTTGCATATTGGCTTGGGTATCTTCAGCCGTGCGCCGCCGCGCTTTTTCTAGGCTTGACTCAAACGCGCCGCGAATCAGCTGCCAGATAAAGCCAATAAACAGACCGACCACCAATACCACTAATATTGGCAAGGCGTTATTTATAGCGCTGGCGGTATCTTTCATCATAACCGCATAAACCACACTGATACTTGCCGGCGCAATTTGGCTAGGATCGCCAAGTGCAGTGCCAGGTGCGAGCAACAATGAAAATAAAACCATCCAGCTCATACCACCCAAAGGACGCGGCAGCATACGAGCGACCAACAGCCACAAGAGCAGCACGATAATCGAGCCACCAAGATAAGCATACATCGGTAAATCAGCGGGGGGCACGCCCTTAACCATCTGACTCCACCAAATGACTATCTCACCGAGAATGTCACTGATTTTTTCGAGCGGTAAGCGTTGTAAGAGACCTTTTAACCAATCCATGCGTGTTTAGCTACCTACGTTTATTGAGTTGCTAGCATCGACTTATTACTATTTATAGGGACTATAAATGCCAGTTATAAATAAATAATAGGAATATACCTGCCTAATGAAGCGGCTAGTTTATCACGACTTTATAGCAAAATGCATCTCAACGATGCGGCTATTCAGGGTAATGATTTATGAGATGTGATTCATGATGACAGCCACCTCATTAATCGTACTTATTATCTTGTGCTTCGCGCGCGCGCATTTCTGCTTGCCGGCGCATCACATCTTGTGGTGGCATCTGTACAAAATAACCTTGCGAGTGTAGTTTTGCTAACACCTCTTCTTTATCAACCCGCGCAAGCTTTGGCGTCGCCTGCAAATCCAGATGCATCACAAACTTGCTGACCCCTAAACTTTTACGCAAGTCTTTAGGCAACACGCCAAGCCAGTCCTTAAGCTCATCGGTATCGTCAGGATAATTCGGACGGGCAATATAAACGTACATATCTTGGTGTTTGGGGAATTTATAAATATCACAATGCATAAAAAGACCTATCAACATTTTGGGCAATCATCGGTTTGGTTTGGCAGTCATCGTTTTGGCTAGCCATAGAATAAGCTAGCCTACCATAATTTACACTATTATCATGAGTAGCGTTACGTTTGGCTATAGTAATTCATCTAAAATAGCGATTTATTAGCGCAAAAGAGCGTTTTTTATGCGATTAATCCGCTTGATGTCTTGTAAAAGTGCGATGAACCTTTCATAATAAAAGCGTTTCTCAGGAGAGTGTTTTGGGCGTAAAACACGGTTAATGATACCGTGCATCTACTGCTACAAAACCACCGAAGGCGCATCCACCCTGCCAATCGCTCAGGTAAATGGACTGAAAAACGCATGTCATTATGATTGCTTTGGCTGATTTTTATGATATCTCCGTCATACTTACCAATCTGAGGCATAACAAATCTGGAGAGTGGTAAGTGATGACAGCCTTACCCACCGAAGGGGAGAAAATGCACTAGCGGTTTATCATTTAATTTTAATATTGATACGCTAGGGTGTTGAAAATCTCAGGTCACAGGACAGATAGGGTCTTAACTTAAATAGACGTTTGGCGTTTATTTGAGTTTTTACCCTATTTTTTGTACCACCCTCGGTGCCCATCATTGCCCCTTTGCATGATGCTCTCTTTTTATTATTTATACGTTAACGTATCATGTCACTTTCCCTAGTTATGGGAAGGCGCCATGACTGCGACTCGCGTACATAAGGATTTGTTATGACGGATACTCATTCTCAAGATAACCATTCTCAAAATACTCATACTCAAGCGCCAAAGCGCACGCCACTCTACCAGTCTCACCTCGATAATGCGGGCAAGCTGGTGGATTTTTCTGGTTGGGAGCTACCGATTCATTATGGCTCGCAAATAGAAGAACATGAGGCGGTGCGTCATGATGCAGGGATGTTTGACGTCTCCCATATGGTGATAGTGGATGTGGCAGGCGCAGAGAGTAAGGCTTGGCTGCAAAAGCTGCTCGCTAATGATGTCGATAAACTCAAAACGGTCGGTAAAGCGCTCTATTCGCCGATGCTCAACGAGCAAGGCGGTATCATTGATGACTTAATCGTCTATCTGCTGAATGAGGACGCAACCGAGTATCGCATCGTCTCCAACGCCGCCACCCGTGACAAAGATATGGCACACTTCCTTAAAGTTGCTGAAGGCTTTGCCGTCACTCTCAATGAGCGGGCTGAGCTGGCGATGCTGGCGGTTCAAGGACCTCATGCAATTGCAAAACTCATCGACGTAAAACCAAACTGGGCTGAGACTATTGCCAAGCTTCAGCCGTTTGTGGGTGCTGACTTGAGCGATATCGAAGGCGGAAACTGGTTTGTGGCGCGTACCGGCTATACCGGCGAAGATGGCGTAGAAGTCATCTTGCATGGCGATGAGGCAGCAGCATTCTTTGCTCAATTAAAAGCAGCAGGCATTACACCTGCGGGGCTTGGCGCGCGCGATACCTTGCGGATGGAGGCGGGTATGAACTTATATGGGCATGATATGGATGAGACCATCAGTCCATACGAGTGCAATATGGGCTGGACGCTGGCACTAAAGGATGAGCGTGATTTTATCGGTCGTGACGCCTTAGTCAGTCAACGCCAGCAAGCAAAAGCGAATAATACCGCCATGAAGCAAGTGGGCTTATTACTCACCACTCGCGGCGTATTACGTGAGGGTATGACCGTGAGTATCAATCAGGGCACTGATAACGAGCAAAGCGGTATTATCACTAGCGGTACTTTTTCGCCTAGTCTCAAACACTCTATCGCCATCGCTCGCGTACCTGCCAGCTTAGCAGAGGAGGATAGCGTGCAGATTGACTTACGCGGTAAAGGCAAATTCGTCGATGCGCGGGTGCTCAAACTACCGTTTGTACGCCATGGCAAGCAGCAGTTTGCAGATTAGTAGTTATTTAGTATAGAACCGTTGCCCTACAATTATTATTGACTCGCTGTCATAAATAGTATTTGATTAAGGGTTAATCCGTGGTTTATAGCCTCTGATTAATCCTTGCCAATGATTGGCTTTTTATCTCGTTGTATTATTTATCATTTTTATTTTAACTGACCAAGGAACACGCCATGAGCAACATCCCAACAGAATTAAAGTACATCGCTAGCCACGAATGGTTACGTTTAGAAGATGACGGCACTATCACCGTTGGTATCACTGACCACGCGCAGGACTTATTGGGTGATGTGGTATTCGTTGAATTGCCTGAAGTCGGTGATATTATCGCGGTTGATGATGAGATTTCAGTGGTTGAGTCGGTAAAAGCGGCCTCTGATGTCTATGCCCCACTGTCAGGCGAAATTGTCGCTGTCAATGAGGCTTTAGAAGATGACCCCGAGATTATCAACTCAGACCCGTATGGCGATGGCTGGTTCTTTAGAGTGAAGCCTGACAATATGGCAGATTATGAGGCGTTAATGACGGCTGAAGAGTACGAAAACGAGTTGTAATACTGCCATGGTATAACGCTAGACCCTTATATCGGTACTAAAAAGGCGTTAAATGTCTTATTTACCTCCTTTTTAGCACCTTTTAGCAGCTTGCAAAATGATGGGTTACGTTGTCTTAGTGCTCTATTTGCCGACTGAATCAGTAGCCTACGCTACAGTGCATACTTTTATAGTATCCAAAACATTAACGCTATTTTACTGCCTATCTGAACCGCTTATATAGTCCCTCAATCCTATCGACTCTTTTATCACCCTATAACTCTGTTCTGGACTCACCATGAAATCAGCTGATATCAACGCTATTAATCGTAATCGTAGCCCTGAAACGCCAAATCTACAGGCGTTTCAGCAAGTGGTCGAATCACGGCGCTCCGTCCGCCGCTTCACGGATACGCCTATTCCTGATGCGGTCATGACGGATTGTCTGCGTTTAGCGATGCTTGCGCCCAATTCTAGCAACCTGCAGCCGTGGGAGTTTTATGTTATTGACAGTAGCGATAAGCGCCAACAGGCGATTAAAAACTGTATGGGTCAAAGTGCGGCTAAGACCTCAGCACGCTTGATTGCGGTCGTGGCGCGTACCGACAACTGGCATGACCATGCCAAGCAAGTATTGCGTGAATATCCCGAAACGCCTATACCCAAAAAAGTCAAAGATTATTATAGTAAAGTGGTGACCCTAGACTTTTTACGGGGACCTGTAAATGCGCTATCGGTGGCAAAATGGGGCGTCACTCAAGCGGTCAGACGCGCTAAAGGTCCGATTAAATCGCCTTGCTATACCTTTGAGGATATCAAAAACTGGGCGACGAATAATACCGCGCTTGCTGCCGAAAACTTAATGCTTGCCTTACGGGCGCATGGCTTTGATAGCTGTCCGATGGGCGGTTTTGATGAACCGGCGATGAAAAAGCTGTTGGGATTGGGTAGCGATCATCATATTGTGATGATGATTGGGGCGGGCATGCGCGCCGATGATGGGATTTATAACGCGCAGTTCCGCTTTGAGCAGGCTCAGTTTGTGCATTATGTATAATTTTATACGCATTTTTGCGGTGTTTATTTAACAGCACTCACCCAAGTTTTTTA
>DAIPIF010000093.1:0-7598 GCA_036770925.1 Psychrobacter sp. | reverse complement strand
TAGTTGGTAAAGTTACAGCGGCCACCCCCTGACATCAGGATTTTTTTGCCTACCTTATTGGCATGATCTAACACCAATACACGGCGACCACGACGCCCAGCGGTCAGCGCACAGTATAGCCCAGAGGCTCCCGCGCCGATAATGATGACATCATAATATGTAGGGGAATTATTCATTGTGGTTAGAATCCATAGAGGGTGGTCGATAAAGTATAAATACTAGGGCATGTCCTCAATTCAATCGAAGGATACCTAAATGGGCTAAAAATGGCTAAATCTTGCCAAACAGCGTTAAATAGCTAGGTAATATCCCGATATTATCTGCGCTATTTTCCTTGTTTGACGGCAATTTATCTCCATTTTTAAAATGAGGATACGCCCTAGTGTAAACAATCTATCACTAGAGGGGCTATTGTCCATATTTAACAGGCAGTTACAAGGATTAAATATCAGACGACTGTTGGTTAAGGATGAGGGCTTTAACGCAAAAAGTGCTATGTCTACAAATGTTCAACAGACCCTAAAATTGTTGTGATTGGTATTTGATGTCTTGCATCAAACATTCTTATTTGTCAAACTGGAGTGGAGAGATTATCCATCATGGAAGGTGATTTAGATAACTTGAATCATCTGAGACTGCTGCTTTATCATTCATGACGATACTTGCTTGATAGTGGCTTTGCATTGGTTAAAGTTCCAAAAAAGTTTGGTAGTTGATATAGAAAAACAGCAAATACGCTTGTGCAGGAAGTAATAATTAAAAAAGGAATTTATAATGACGCAACCCTCATTTCCCATTTCGGCTGAGTTTGTCGCTGCCGCCAATACCACTTCTGCACAGTACATCGAAGATTATCAAAGATCCATCGCATCACCTGAAGCCAATGAGGCTTTTTGGGCTGAGCGTGCCGAGCTTATCGACTGGATAAAAAAGCCAACCAAAATCAGCAATGTGAACTATGATTTGGACGATTTTCGTATCAAGTGGTTCGAAGATGGTGAGCTGAATATATCCGTCAACTGTATAGATCGCCACTTAAAAACCAACCCTTATAAGCCAGCCATTATCTGGGAAGGTGACCACCCATCCCTGCACAAAATTATCTCTTATAAAGAGCTACATGCTGAGGTTTGCCGACTTGGTAATGCCATGCGTAAGCTTGGAATCAGTAAGGGCGATCGGGTCACGCTATATATGCCGATGGTACCTGAGGCCATGATCGCCATGTTGGCCTGCGCGCGTATTGGCGCCGTACATTCAGTGGTGTTTGCTGGTTTTTCGGCTGAGAGCTTGGGCAGCCGTATCATCGATAGTCAATCCAAGCTTGTCATCACTGCTGATGAAGGTCTGCGTGGAAATAAGCATACACGGCTCAAAGCCAATGTCGATCGTGCCTTAGAGATGGACGGCACTCAATGCGTTGAAAAAGTCATCGTGGTACATCGTACGGGCAATTCAATTCCGATGAGTGGTCGCCGCGACGTTTGGTATCATTCTTTGGTCGCTGGCGAGTCGGCAGAGTGTGAGCCTGAGGTCATGAATAGCGAGGATCCGCTGTTTTTATTGTATACCTCTGGCTCAACAGGCAAACCCAAAGGCGTCCTGCACACCACGGGCGGTTATATCACTTATGCGCTCTCAACCTTCCGTGATGCATTTGATATAAAGGAAGAGGATGTCTACTGGTGTACGGCTGATGTTGGCTGGATCACTGGTCATACCTATTCTACCTATGCGCCACTAGCCAATGGCACCACGACTCTAATGTTCGAAGGCGCACCAGACTATCCAACGTGGGCACGGGTTGGGCATATCATCGATAAGCATAAAGTCAGTGTGTTATATACCGCACCGACGGCTATCCGCTCGATGATGAAAGAGGGCGATGCCTTCGTCCGTGAGTCTGATCGCTCAAGCCTGCGTCTGCTTGCTACCGTTGGCGAGCCTATCAACCCTGAAGCTTGGGACTGGTACTATGATGTCGTTGGCGGTGGTAAATGCCCCATAGTAGATACGTGGTGGCAGACAGAGACAGGCGGTATATTGATCGCGCCCATACCAGGGACAGTCGCACTCAAACCCAGCTGCGCGATGAATCCTTTGTACGGCATCATGCCCGAAGTCGTTGACAGCGATGGAGAAGTGCTAGAAGGCCTAGCTGAGGGGAACTTGGTCATTCGTGGCAGCTGGCCGGGGCAGATGCGTACTATTTATAATGATCATCAGCGCTTTTTGCAAACTTACTTCACTGAATATCCTGGCTATTACTTTACGGGAGATGGCGCACAGCGTGATGAGGATGGTCACTACTGGATCACAGGACGGGTGGATGATGTGCTCAATGTTGCAGGCCACCGTTTGGGTACTGCAGAAGTTGAGAGCGCAATAGATTCTCATCCTGCTACCGTTGAGGCGGCGGTGGTCGGTATGCCACACGAGATTCGCGGTGTGGGTATTGCTGCTTTTGTTATTCTCAAATCGGGAGAAGTTGCAAACCAACATCTAAAATCTGAGCTAAATCGTCATGTACGTGCGGAGATTGGCCCGATTGCCAACTTAGATGCCATCTATATCGTTGATGGTTTACCAAAAACCCGTTCAGGTAAGATCATGCGCCGTATCTTACGCAGTATTGCAGCAGGGCAGTATGTTGGCCTTGGTGATTTATCGACCCTTGCAGACAGCTCGGTCATCAATAAGATAATTGAGGTGGTCAAAGCAGAACATCAATAAGTTGTACGGTTGATAGCCCATAGCTACTTATACACTGTCACAAAAGTCATGCTGTTTTTAATAGCATGACTTTTTATTATGGTGATATTCAACAACAATAAAAGCGATTCTTTGTGCTTTATGTTTTTCCTTAACACGTCGCTTAATAAGCGCTCTTGCTCATCATTACTAACTCTTTTATAAGGTCTATTGTTACTATGACAGATCACTCTTTGCACACTGACGCTGTACAATCGCCGCAAATTGCTATTATCGGCGCTGGTTTGACAGGGCTGTTTACCGCGACCTTATTGGAGCGCGCTTTTAGACAAGCCAAGGACAGAGCTCTCGTACCGCAAATAACTGTCTTTGAAAAATCAGCGGGTGTTGGTCGTTTGGCAACACGTTATCGTAGCGATAGCTACAGTGGTAAAAATTGGCAATGGGCATTTGGAGCGCAGTTTTTTACGGCAAAGACCTCCAGCTTTCAGCAGTTTATCGCACCTTGGCTAGAGTCAAAGCTCATTCAGCCGTGGTGTGCGCAAGTGGTTGATTTAAATCCAGCCAGCGTTAGTGGTCAACCACCCAATATTCAGCAAAAGGAGCAGTGGGACACGGCGCAGGCGCGTTATATCAGTACGCCAAAAATGACCAGTTGGGGGCGAGCATTGGCTGATGAGCTAGCGCATACGACCATCAACTTTAAAACCCGTATCGCACCATTGGCTCAATACCCACAAAGCCAAGTTGATAACAAAACCGAGCTATTCGATGAAACGGAAGACAGTCTGGGCTACTTTGATTGGGTGATTTGTACGGCGCCAAATGCTCAAGCCCTAGAGCTGATGGTAGATAGTGGCTTTACTGAACAAGCAAAAATCACCGAGCCCCAAATGCAGGCTTGTTACACACTGATGCTAGGTTGGGATAACGTGCAGCCATTACCTGAGACGTTAAACAATCAGCAGAAACCAACATGGGATGTGGCTTATGTAAATGACTCAATAATTGACAGGATATTCATTGAACATCACAAACCTGCTCATGATGAGCTGCTGCCCAGTGTCACTATTCATGCGAGCAACGACTGGTCAGAGCAGTACGTCGATGAGGATATCGAAACTGTCAAAGCGCAATTATTACAGGCAGCCAAGCAAGCTTTAAATTGGAATGAGAACAGCGCACCCAGTCAAGTAGAGTGTCATCGTTGGCGTTATGCAGCGACGGTTACTGAGGCGGATAAAGAAGTATTAGGTATCTTAGTGGATCAGCAGCAACAATGGATTGTCAGTGGTGATTGGTGCGGGCAGGGTAATATCGAAAGCTGCTATCAAATGGCACAACAGACGGTAGAAGCAGTCTGTCAAACAACTTAACTATAAGGGCGACTGTAGTAAGTTATAAAAAGATTTAGCTAATCTGCGCTTAGTATTTAAAAGCGTTTACGGCAATAAAAAGGAGATAAACGATGTTTGGGTTTGATATAGATTTAGACCTCATGCAATATCACTTTTTTCAGTTGGGTATTGCGTTTATCCTCTCCCTGCCGATCGCTCTAAACCGTGAGATGAAGGACAACGGCGCAGGTCTTAGGACATTTCCGCTGGTGACGATTGCTTCTTGTGCCTTTATGTTGGTCGGTAGGGATATCTATGAGTCTGCAGGTGAGGCGAGGATTATGTATGCCATCATCACGGGTATGGGCTTTATCGGTGGGGGTGCTATCTTCAAAAATGAAATGGGTTCTAAGGGTACGGCAACAGCAGCAAGCTTGTGGAATACAGGCGCAATTGGTATTTCGGTGGCGTACGGTCGTTATGAGATTGCCATTATACTGTCTGCTGTCGGCTTTTTAATCCTGCAGTTTTCAGAACCCTTTAAGGTGAAAAGAGATTAGGTAATAGCGGTATCGAAATTTAAAAGACAAAAAAAGACCCACAGAGGAGGAAACTGTGGGCTGAGGAAAACTGGCTATGTAGCAAAACTACAAGAGCAGTAAGTGATAATTATTATTGTTAGCTTTTTTAGTACTGTTCACTATAAATAAGGGTGTTTTTTGATAATTCAATAGTGCTATATACCTACTTACAAACTTAAGTGTACAACTGTGTCCTTACTCTGATCATCATAGCTGAAATGCGGTACCTTAAGCCAGCTTAATTACATGACCTTACGTTTCAGTCAATTTGACTACATCTTTTTATGGGTATCAGGTTTTGAGATGTTTTTTAATTTTCACCTTATTTCTGCCTAATCCTTGCTACGTATGGCTTGTATCTGAAATATTAGATATAAATATCAATGATAGAAGTGTGGTTTTAAAGGTACTGATATCTATATACCTAGATTCCAATTCGCGACGATAGCAAAAGAGATGGCATGACTGTATGCCCGAAAAATGCTAAGCTAGCACTCATCCTTACGTCTACATACAACTGGGTTTGCCATGACCGAGAGCACACAGCTGCATACGCCACAGCCGTCACAACCGCAAAACGAAAAAAGCATTTTTAATTTGCCCAACAACCTTACGATTGCGCGTATTTTGATGATTCCGCTATTCGTCGCAATCGCTTATTGGCCACCAGCAATGGGTATTGGCTTACCTGCGATTTCAGATAACGTCATCGCTCGGGTAGGGATGAGTGAATTTAGCGATAGCCTATTACGCCATTTGTTATTGACAGGCGTCTTTATCATCGCTGCCATTACTGATTGGCTCGATGGTTACTTCGCCCGTAAGCTCAATGTGGTCTCAGCTTTTGGTCGCTTTTTAGATCCCGTTGCTGATAAGCTGATGGTTGCAGTAGCACTGATTATCTTGGTGCAATGGCATCCCAATATTATTATGGCGATTGCTGCGATTGTGATTATCTCGCGTGAGATTGCGGTATCCGCATTGCGTGAATGGATGGCAGAGCTTGGTAAAAGTACCAGCGTTGCTGTGTCCTATGTGGGCAAGCTGAAAACCACCTTTCAGATGGTTGCTATCACGGTGCTTTTATTAAACTGGGAGTCGCTTGAAACCATTGGTTATGTGTTAATGGTTGCGGCCGTTGTTTTGACCCTATGGTCGATGATGATTTACCTAAGAGCGGCTTGGCCATACCTAAAACAAAGTGGTTAAGCGCACAGTACTGATATTAAAATAGTAAAATCTAAATACAAAAAACGCCAGTCGCATGAGCCACTGGCGTTTTTCAGTATCTAGGTAAAAGTGTTGTCTAAGTAAAAGTGTTGTTCTTATATTGATTATAATTCTACCGAAAAGGTCTCGCCCATATCTTCAGCAGTTTTTCCTTCTTGCAATGCTGCTGCGGCCATCTTGAACATATTTACCGTAGAGCTACCACTAATCCAGCACTCCGCGCCTTTTGGTACGACTTTGATCAGTTGGACATTTGGATCTTCTTTGCCTTCAGCAAAAAACGCATTGTAAACAGGAGACCACAGCTCCTCTAATTTGTTTTTGTCATCTGGTAGTTCGGCATCACCAGTAATTGAAACAAAATTTTTGTCATCTTGACTGGCGTAAGTTAGACCAACGTTTGAGTTGTCTTGAAGGTCTTTTACTACGTCTGAAGTTTTGTCACCAATGAACCAGATTTCACGACCGCCAATACTGGCTTCATTAGTGGTCATTGGCCAAGCATGCAAGTCACCTTTTTTGTTGACCGTACTCATCATCGCAAATTTGACATCTGTGATGATTTCTTGGATTTTGTCGATATGATCTTGTTTACTCATAGTGATTTCCTTTTCTTTATAGTGATTGGATTTATGATAACCAGTCTTCTTTATTTAAACGAGCAGGATTTAAACTCGCAAGTTGTATTTATTAAGCTCTTAAATATTAGCCAATTGTGTGCGATTAACTATGATTAGAATAACGAGAGATAGCCGTCGACTTATATAGGTTGCCAGTAATGCGATGTGAGGGTTTGTAAGGAATACAAGGATTGGGTAAAAATTGTGACGCCATACGGCAATCCTTTCTGTTTTGAAAAAGCCTTGTGTGAGTCTCTAAAATTAAACGGCAGGTCCAAAAAGGAACTTAGAAGAGTTGTTTTCTAATGGCAACTTCCTAACGCTTTGCCAGCGCGATAACTGAACACTTTAGCAATTTATTTGGTTTTGACCTGCTTATTATGGGGCTTCTTGTTATAATACGCAGACCATTTACTTTGCATGGCAGAGATGCCTTGATCTTACGGATTATGCCTTTATGATGACCATCGCCGGACAACCGTTTCTTACCGATTTTCAGACGCAGCAACTCATCAGTCAGTTTCAGCAAAAAACCGAGCTAAATGTCAGCCAAATCAATACTCAGCAAGTTTATGTGCTATCACGAGAACTAAAAGGTGATGAGCATAAAAAAGCGCTGGACTTATTTGGTATTAAAGAAGATACCCAACTTGCCGCTCCGCAAGACAACCAATTACAAGTGATCGTGAGCCCGCGTTTTGGTACGATTTCGCCATGGGCCAGTAAAGCGACCGATATCTTTAATAACTGTGACATTAAGATTAACCGTGTCGAGCGCGTCATTGTTTATACCCTAACTGTTGATGAAAAAGCAGACGGCAAAGTAGGTGCTACGCTACCTAAAGCCGCTGAGCAATTATTGTTTGATCGCATGACCCAAAGCTTGGTTTATAATTTAAACGATGTGAATAAATTGTTCGATGACGAGCAACCAGCATCGCTCAATCATATCGATGTGATTGGACAAGGTCAGTCAGCGTTAGAAGCAGCCAACACAGAATTTGGCTTTGCGCTATCGAGCGAAGACATTGATTACTTGATGAATGCCTACGTCAATGAGCTAAAGCGTAATCCAACCGACGTTGAGCTAATGATGTTTGCACAGGCAAACTCAGAGC
>DAIPIF010000092.1:0-7645 GCA_036770925.1 Psychrobacter sp. | reverse complement strand
AAGGAATATACCATGGCAAACCCTAATCCAAATGATACCAAACTTGAACAACAGCGTTCAGAGTCAGAGACCGCCGCTCTTAAAGGTCAGACGCAAGACAATCATACCGAAGATAGTGAAGCGGCAGCTGAGCGTATTGCTGATAATCTGACAGAAGCTAAAAAAGACAAGTAACATTTATTCATTCATTAATAGTATCGATTAATAATAATTTCTTGATATTAAAGGCGGCTGCCTGATAAAAGCCGCCTAATAAAAATAGGAGAGGCTATGGATAAGCCACAGAATATGGATGCCCAAGAAAAAGAGATTCAACAACTAGCAGAAGATATCAATCCGACTGAGAAAAACGCTCCTGCTAGTCTAGCAGAGGCAACTACTGTACCGTTGGCTGATAATGAGTTAGGCGAGCATGCCACTCAAGATGATGTTAAATAATCAGTCACATCACACAAGCTGCCCATAATAAACTAAAAACTGCCAAAACTACTGCGAAAAATTGCTGCTAGTGGGGCAGTTTTTTGTTATACTATCGCCAAGCTATAGCCTAGGTTTTGTAATTATAAAATATAGGTTAAGTTCACAAATTGTGCTTAGTGCCCAGTAGGTCAACTCTAGTAATGCAGGGTCGTCCTGAATGGTCAGTAAGCTCTTTTTTATATTATCCAATCGCTTTATCCATACTCAAATTTTGAGTACGTAAAGCCTTTAGCATTGCCGGAGAGATTTATGCTAACAAATACCGATCGCGAAAACATCATTGCTCAGTACCAACGTGGCGAAAACGATACAGGTTCACCTGAAGTACAAGTTGCTTTGTTAAGTGCGCGTATTAACGATTTACAAGACCATTTCAAAATGCACAAAGCGGATCATCATAGCCGCCGCGGTCTTATTCGTATGGTTAATACTCGTCGTAAACTTCTTGATTACCTAAAAGGTAAAGACTTAGTGCGTTACTCTACTTTGATTAGCCAGTTAGGTCTGCGTCGTTAATGTATCAACAGTGATATGACTATCTATATAGTGAGTTTTACAGGTGCAGCCATAAATTTATAGTCCACACTTGATAAAATTAAAATCTAATATAGATTATTATCGACGTAAGCGTTGAGCAATAAAAACGGTGTGGAATAGTTTCGCACCGTTTTTTTATGGGTTCTATTTTTAGAAGTTTGAGCGTATCCCTTCTCTCTGCGTATTATATGTTATGAATCCTTAATCCATAAATAGGCTGCGGTTTCAGAAGTTCAATTCATTGGTCAATGCTTATAAATCCCTGTAAAATAGGGCACGGTAAATATATCGAATCGTACGATGATAGTGATAATGACCACAAAAATAATGGGCATTATCGGGATATAGCATGCGTTTGCATCAGCAGCAGCCCCCTATAGCAAGCCAGCACTATGATGATGATAAAGCTGTAACAGATAACTGCGTAACGGTAGCCGTACGCCAAAAATTTAACGACCCATAACAGTCTAGTGATGGCTGTTATTATTTTCGTCACACAACATTAGGAACAAAATTATATGTCAAATCAGTCAATGTTTAATACGATTAAGCGCGAATTTCAATATGGCGACCAACAAGTGGTTCTGGAAACAGGACGTGTTGCTCGTCAAGCCAACTCCATTATGGTACACATGGGCGGCGTGACCGTACTAGTCGCTGCAGTGGTAAAGTCAGATGCCAAAGAAGGTCAGAACTTTTTCCCGTTGACGGTCAACTATCAAGAAAAAATGTATGCTGCTGGTAAAATCCCAGGCGCTTATGGCAAACGCGAAGGTCGTGCCAGCGAAAATGAAACCTTAACCTCGCGCTTAATTGACCGTCCTATCCGTCCACTATTCCCTGAAGGCTATGTCAACGAGATTCAAATCACCGCTACGGTAATCTCATCGGATAAAACTCAATCTGCAGATATCGCTGCATTAATTGGGGCTTCAGCGGCATTGGCTATCTCTGATGCGCCTTTTAATGGTCCTGTTGCTGCGGCACGTGTTGGTTTTATCGGTGGCGAGTATGTCCTTAACCCAACGCTTGAACAGCTAAAAGAGAGTGACCTTGACTTGGTCGTGGCTGGTACTAAATCTGCGGTATTAATGGTTGAGTCTGAAGCAGCAGAATTATCAGAAGATCAAATGCTTGGTGCCGTATTGTACGGTCATCAGCAACAGCAAATCGTGATTGATAATATCGCTTCATTAGCAGCAGAAGTTGGTACTGCTAAGCAGCAGTTTGAAGCGCCTAAGCATGATGAAGCTTTAGAAAATAGTATGAAAGCGCAGTTCGGCGAGCAAGTGGCGGATGCTTATACCATTACGGATAAGCAAGCGCGTTACACTAAGCTTGATGAGATTAAAGACGCCGCAATCGCCGCTTTAGCAGGAGATACTGAATCTGAGGATTACAGCAACAAGGTATCTGAGCTAAAAGAGATTTATAACACTCTAAAATACCGTACGGTACGTGACAATATCTTGTCAGGTAAGCCGCGTATTGATGGTCGCGACCTTGAGACCGTTCGTGCTATTGACGTACAAGTGGGTGTGCTGCCATTTACCCATGGTTCAGCGCTATTCACTCGTGGTGAAACCCAAGCGTTAGTGACCACGACTTTAGGTAACAGCCGTGATGTCAATATGATTGACTCTCTAGCGGGTACAATCCGTGACCATTTCATGTTGCATTATAACTTCCCACATTTCTCTGTTGGTGAAACGGGTCGTGAAGGTATCCCAAAACGCCGCGAAATCGGTCATGGTCGTCTAGCACGCCGCGGTGTACAAGCGATGCTGCCTGATAGCGAACGCTTCCCCTATGTCATTCGTGTGGTATCTGAGATTACAGAATCAAACGGTTCCTCATCTATGGCGTCTGTTTGTGGCGCTAGTTTGGCATTGATGGATGCTGGCGTACCGATTAAAGCGCCTGTCGCTGGTATCGCGATGGGTCTGGTCAAAGAAGGCGAGCGCTTTGCTGTTTTGTCTGATATCTTAGGTGATGAAGACCATCTCGGCGATATGGACTTTAAAGTCGCGGGCTCAAAAGACGGTATCACTGCCCTACAGATGGATATCAAAATCGAAGGCATCACCCCTGACATCATGGAGCAAGCCCTGAAGCAAGCCCATGCGGGTCGTATCCATATCTTGGATGCGATGAATAAAGTACTGCCTGCAAGCCGTACTGAAATTAATGCCCATGCGCCTAACTATGCGGTTATCGAAATTAATCCGGACAAAATCCGTGACGTTATCGGTAAAGGCGGCGCGATGATTCGTCAGCTCACCGAAGAGACCGGCGCGGTTATCGACATCGATGATGGCGGTACGATTCGTATCTTTGGTGAAAACAAAGCGGCGACTAAAGCGGCTATCGGTAAAATCGAAGCGCTCACCGCTGAAGTGGAAGTAGGTAAAACCTATGAAGGTACGGTTGCTCGTATCGTTGATTTTGGTGCGTTTGTTAACGTCTTGCCAAATACCGATGGTCTGGTCCATATCTCACAAATCGCAGAAGAGCGCGTAGAGAATGTCTCTGACTACTTGACTGAAGGTCAAAAAGTTAATGTATTGGTGCAAGATGTGGATAACCGTGGTCGCATTAAGCTAACGATGAAAGGTGTTGAGCAAGCTACCACTGCTGAATAACTGTTTTTGAGTGATAAAAAAACCGCTCTGAGCTGTTAGTTATAGCGCTCAGGGCGGTTTTTTTTGTCGATGGAAATGGTCATGCCAGTTATTTTACAGCTTCTGATAGCGCTATCTCTAAATCATAGCCATAAAACCATAGCTATAAAACCATAATTATAATCATAAAACCATAAAATCTTAGCCAAAAAAATCCAATGCCAAACGCTCATAGTGAACGTTTAGCATTGGATTTATCAGGTTTCTAACTCATTATCTACTACGTTTACTCTTGATCTAATTTATCAATCATACCTTGGTATTTCTCTTTTTTGCTAGCAATCTTCTTGCGCTCTTCCTCGGCATTTTCTATCAGTTTTTTGGCAGCCTCGATACTCTTATCAAATGCCATCAGCTCAAATTCTACAGCATCTAACAATTTACCAAGGGTCATAGCGGCGGCTTTTTCGGTGACTTCATGAGTGAAGTCAGCGGCTTCAGAGGTAAACTCATCTTTGAGCTTCGAGGCCCACTGATAAATACCTGCCATCGTGATACCAGATTTTTCTTCTTGCTGCGGTTTATCGGTTTTATCAGACTCGCTATCTGCTTCGTCAGGCTCTGATTTGTCAGATTCTTTATCCTCTTTTTCTGCGGATTTATTATCAGCATCATTTTTGGATTTGTCTGCTTTTTTAGCGGATTTATCGACCTTTTCTTTATCGTCAGGAGTGTCTTTGTGCTCCGATTCCTGAGAGTCATCCTTTTTGTCAGCTTGAATATCATTTGCGGCATTATAGTCTTTAAAGTCGCCATCTTCATAAACGACGGTGTCGTCTTTCACGACTTCTACGCCAGTGACGGCTTTGTTTTCAGTAGTGTTTTTATCATTACTGTTATTTGAGTTATTATTTGACATGATATTTAGCCCTCATATAGTGTTAAGTTAGAGTTGATACTCATTCATTTTTTTATAATAAGATTTTTATCTCAGTGCTTATATTCTTGCTTACATTCTATAGTAGGCGATGCTGATGAGTTACACAATGGCTAGACATAAATGTACTGTTTAACCTCTACAGAAGGCAACATTGCGGTACTTAGATTTACAATTTAGACTGACAATATAGGCGGGTTAGGCTTAAATTAAATATCGATACTTTTGGGCAGGTGCAATTCAATACGCAGTTTAGGGAGGTTTTGCAAATACTGGGTGAGTAGGGGCAAGATATCATGCTGCCAGTCTAAGGGCAGGGCGCTATCGGTTACTGAATCGGTTACTGAGGCATGACTGGTTTCAGTGAGCGCTTCAGGGGCAATTAAAGGTCGGGTTAATACCGCCATTTTACGGATACCGTGATAGCGGATGAGCGGGATTAATTGCTGCTGCAAATCTATAATAGCTGCCGTCAGCCAGCGTGTACGCGGTGTATGATAGGGATGATCCGATACCACTAAGTTGGCAATATAAAGGGGCTGATTGCCATTATGACTGGCGGCTAAACCGGCGCGTTCATGCTGACGCTTATGCAATAAACAGCTGCCCACTTGTAGGCTACCCTCACGGCAAGCGCTGCGATAGCGCTGATAATTATCCACATAAAGCGTCTTGGTACGGGCAAGCACGGGGTCTAATAAAATGCCCGCGGTGTTGACGGGTAATACCAATACTTGTGCCCGACTATTGAGAATAGGGTCGTGGGTCAGTTGTATCACCGCCATGATGACTATCCTTAATTGATAAAATGAGGATAAAAGGGCTAAATGAGCCTGTTATTGACGTTCTGCTGCCCGTTTTTCTGCTTCCATTTGCTCAATTCTTTGTTCAAGCAAGGCAATTTGTTCCGTTTTCATATCGGTTACGCTTTTGGTCATTGCCACTTGTTCTTCAGCAATTTTTTCTTGCTCAATGAGGCGCTGATATTCATCTTCTAAACGGTCAATCTCTTCTTTGGCTAAGCTGTCTGTCTCTGGTAAGGGCGCATTTAAAATCGCCTCAGGGTCAGCATCTGCAATCTCTGATTTGAGGGTATCGATATTTTCATCCACAGGGGCGTCCGCTTCAGGTGCTTCTTGGCTAAGGGCGGCACTAGCCGCTTCAGACTGCGCGGTATCGGTGGCGACTGTTTCAATTGGCATGGCAGGTTGATTATTCTGCAGCCAAAAATAGCCAACAATGGCAAGTAGTAATAATAAACCCACTAACAGTAATATCTGTTGAGGAGTAATTTTAGGAGCCGTTTTGGTGAACTTAGTCAAGGTAGGGCGCGTATTTTTGGAGGTCATGCTAGGTAAGCTCAGTAAGTCAAAGTAACTCTACTATAACAAAATCAAAATAAAAAGCCTATCTATTGATAGGCTATAAAGTGTTAGAGGATACCGATAAGGTTTTTAGGGGATGAATTTTACGGTGCCGCTCGTGCCTGTCGCCATTGCATCACGAATCAGCTGATCTTCAGCGTGATTTTTGGCGCTAATCGCGTTGGGGTCAGGGCGGCGCTCGCTATGGTCACATTGGGTACACTCGATATATTCATCAGGCTCAGGCAGCATAATATTCACTTGTACCACCGCATCGAGTGCCTGACATTTAGGGCAGCGTACTCCCGCTAAAAAGCGCCGCTTGGGACGCTCTGACTGATAACGCATCAGCTGACCTCGCTATTATTGATAGTGGGATTGGTTATAGCGCTATTGGCGGCATTTTCGCTAGCAAAACCACTATGGCGTAGTAGCGCGTCAATACTGGCACTGCGCCCACGGAAATTCTCAAAATTGGTTTTTGCAGGCAAACTGCCGCCGACTGATAAAATGGTATCACGAAAGGCTTGACCGGTGACAGGGTTAAAGATGCCCTCTTCTTCAAATTTGCTAAAAGCATCTGCCGATAGCAGCTCCGCCCATTTATAAGAGTAGTATCCTGCCGCATAACCCCCTGCAAAGATATGACTAAAGCCATTGGCAAAGCGGTTATAATCAGGCGTTGGCATAATGGCGATATCCTGACGAACGCTATCAAGCGTTGCCAAAATACCTTGATAATCAAGGGCTGGCGTGTGCGCATGAATCAGTAAGTCAAAGAGCGCAAATTCAATTTGGCGCAGCGTTTGTATGCCACTTTGGAAGTTTTTGGCAGCCAGCAAGGCGTCAAGTTGCGCTTGTGGCAATGGCTCGCCGGTCTCAACATGGCTACTGATAAGCGCGATGCCCTCGCTCTCCCATGCCCAGTTTTCCATAAACTGGCTCGGCAGCTCGACCGCATCCCATTCCACGCCATTGACACCCGCCACCTCCCCAACGCTGACTTGGGTTAACAGGTGATGCAGACCGTGACCAAATTCATGAAATAAAGTCACTACCTCATCGTGAGTGAGCAAGCTTGGTTTGCCGTCTAAAGCGGGGGTAAAATTGCCCACCATAAAGCAGACGGGCAGCTGCTGATACTGAGCTGCGGTATTATGATAACGGGCTTGAAAACCACTCATCCACGCGCCGCCCCGCTTACCACTACGCGCAAATAAATCAAAATAAAAGCCACCAATTAAGCTATCATCGGCATCAAATAATTGATAAAAACGCACGTCATCATGCCAGCGCGAAACGCTCGCGGTGTTGCTGTCCGTAGCATGTGTAGTATGGCTATCGTGGTTTTGTTCAATAACTTGAATACCATATAAGCGCTTAACAATGGCAAATAGCCCATCAATCACTTTGGGTAGCGGGAAGTAGGGACGAATTTCTTCTTGTGAGAGGCTAAATTTGCTTTGTTTGACTTTTTCAGCCATATAAGAGCTGTCCCAAGGCTGCAAATGGGTCACGCCATAATCCTGCGCCTGCGCTTGCAGTTGCGCCAAATCTTGCTCAGCGGTTGGGGTGGCATGCGCGGCTAAATTGCGTAAAAAACTCTCGACCTGCGTTACAGAGTCTGCCATTTTTTTGGACAAAGACACTTCGGCATAGTTATTAAACCCTAACAGATGGGCTTTTTGTTCGCGCAATTGTAGGAT
>DAIPIF010000091.1:0-7669 GCA_036770925.1 Psychrobacter sp. | reverse complement strand
ATGTTTGACGATCCGAATTACGTGCTGACACATGGCAAATCGGAAGAAATCGTTAAAATATTGAATGCTCGATTAAAAAATACCACAGATGGTAATGAGCGTTACGCGCTCGGTATCGTCCGTAAAAACCTAGATAACGAGGTTGGGTTATCTATTGACGAGCTTGGCGGCGGCTTGGGTAACGGTGCCAGTGATGGCGGCTTGGCAGGTGCTCGCGGGGCATGGCAAGAAGCTCGCGGCGCAGCAAGACAGCGCTTTGAAGATATCGATAGTAACCCACTACTAAAAGACGCGCTCGATGATAAACCAGTCGATAAGATGTTTGATAAATACATTCTGCGCGGTAATGAGCGCGATATTATACGACTGGTGGATGACTTATGGCGTGCGCCCAACGGTGAGCAAAATATAGCGGATTTACAAGGCGCTGTGATTGAGCACTTTATTGCTAAAGCAAGTCGCGGTAATGATGGGGCGTTTAGTCCAGCGGGGTTAAATAATGCGATTGAATCGTTTGGTACCAATCGCATGAAAGCGATATTTACACCCTATCAGATAGCGCGCATTAACGATATAAAGCAAGTCAGTGATATTTTATTGCAGCAGCCTTTAGGCTCACCCGTCAATCACTCAAACACGGCAAGCGCAATCATACCCTTCTTGCAAAAAATCGTAGGCAGCGTGCCCGTGGCAGGTAACCTGCTATCAGGTGGTGTCGGTACGGCAGCTAAAAAGGTGACCGATATCAATGCGGCAGGTGCAGCGGCTAAAGCATTGGGTGGTCAAGCAAACGTGACTAAAGGCTCAAGCCTTGGACTGACCGACGAACAGCTAAAAATGCTGGGCATGATACCCACACGGTCGGGTCAAGCGGGTTCGGCATTGGGTGCTAATATCGGGTACTAGGGGTTGGCTATCAGATATAAAATGTAAATGATGGGCGCGGCGACGGCTATGCGGGTGGGTATGCTAATCCATTCGTTATCGCATGTCATCATACCCCAAATAATCAGCAATACGAGGATTACGGCAAAGATGCTCAGTAGCATCCAAATATTTGCCATCGCCCAAAAAGCCAGTGCTAACACTAAGCCGAGCGCAATAACGACGCATAACGCGCCAAACACTAGCTGAAACAAAGCCTTAATCATACTGTCACCTATGCCGCCATTGAGCGGCTTTTTTTGGAGTAAACACATGCGCCACATACATAATCGTAACACAACATTTTACTTGTCGGGCGATGTTGTGCAGCAAAAAGACGGTACGCTTGCTGAGCTTAAAGATTACGACATCAAAAGTAAGATAAAAAATCGCAATAATGAGCTGATTGCTAATTTAACGGTTATCAAAAATCAGCCTCAAATGGGGCATATTACAATACAAGCGGACAGCACTGAGTGGCAGATAGGTAACGCGCTGTGGGATATTACGCTGACTAAAGACGGTGTCGCTACCGCGACTGAGACAATCAATCTAAATATCATAGATGGAGTTACGGATGCTAGTAATTAATTTACGCAGTCAATTGGGCACAGCGCTGAGATTATCGAGCTATCCGATTGTCCGAGTCGTTAATGAGTACGATATTAAGTATGTCGACAGCGATTACACACTCAGCGGTGATGATTTTAGCGGATTTATGATTGTACTCGTTAATAGTCCTGTACCCGTGACCGTGACCATGCCGCTAGTCGGTGAATCTATCGCTATCGGTAAGGGTGTCAATATCGGTCAAGAGACGCCTAATATAGTCACGATTGCGCCTGATGTTGGCGTGACTATCAACCCTGTTGACGCGCTTATGCTTAGACGCGATGGCAGTTTTGCCACACTGATTTACGAGGGTAATGAGCGTTGGCGGTTTGTCGGTGAGCTCCCATGAAAAATCTTACTGTCCAGATGCCGCTTGCAGTGCCTCATCAAAGACCGCCAAGTAAGTATGCAAGTCATCCTTATCCGGCGCTTGTTGAGAAAGAGGATGCCTATCAGCCCACAGTTCGCCCGCTAGACATTACATTAAGGCAGATTTTAAAGGAGGTGTCGCTTGGCAATGGTGATGATAAAGACACTTATATGCCATCCGTTAGACCGCTTGATATCACACTCCAGTCGCTACTAAGAAGCCGCATGATAGATGATGGTGAGACTTATCAGCCATCGGTGACACCGCTTGATATTACATTGCGCCGCATCTTAAAAGATATGACGATAGATGATAATGAGGCGTACCAACCGAGCGTTAAGCCGCTAAATATCACGCTCAAACGTGTACTGATTGAGCATACCGTAAAAGATAAAGAGGGTTATATGCCGTCTGTCAAACCACTAGATATTACGCTAAAAAAAGGAATGTAAAATGAAGTTAAACACATTAGCAGAGAGTATATCAGCGCTGGGCGCGCCTAGCGTAGGTATTGCGGGTGAAGCGCGGTGTGTTATCACAAGCGCAGATGGCACAGTACGCTTAGACACAGGATATCAGCAGAACCTAATCCTGAATCAAGGCTTAGATTTCTTCGGTGGTGGCAAAGGTTATGATATTAATGCAAGCTGCGCTATCGGTAGTGGTAACTCAACACCAGTTGCTACACAGACTAAACTGGATGCATTTATTGCTATCGCAGGTGGCACAAACACCACGTCAGACTACAGTTATGTAGATGATGGTAGTGGTCTATATAAAATGCGGGAGCAAAAGCAGTACCGTTTTACTACCACCATTGACCACAATATTAGTGAGCTAGGCTTAGTCAGTCAAGGCGGTGCTAGTGATTACTATCTAACCACTCGCGTATTACCAAAAGACAGCTTAGGCGCACCTACTTCGCTGGGTTGGAAAGCAGGTGAGACACTAGATATCTATTACAAAATACATAAAGTTGTAGATACTACTGATAAGAGTTATGCGATTAATGTGCTAGATGGTGATGGTGGCGTTGTGCCTTACAATGCAGTGATTAGACCATTTGCAGTAGGTAAATGGTCTAATCTTTCGGCTGGATTGGATGTAAGCATTAGAACCTCTACATCTACGGATGGACTATTTCCGACAACTTCTGAAACGGCTTACGGAGAAGGCTATCAAAACGCAGAGAGAATATCTTACTTAGGTTTATATACAAATGGAGCTTATAAAAAACAATTAACCATAAGCGTAGATTTGAATCAACTAAATGGAGACATTAGAAAGGTAAGTAGTGGTTATCAAGATTCTTTCTTATTCTACCCATTTCAGATGCGCTTAGGACGTGTATCAGACGATGCGCCACTGACCAAAACAAATAAAGATATGCTAACTATCCCATTAGAGTTCAGTTGGAGTCGCTATGAAGGGGAGCTGTAATGCTGCCTTTACCTGAGCCGCTACTGATAGATAGCGGTGTGACGACGCCTTTTATCTACCCACGCTCAAAGAGCTACCCGCTAACTGAGTCATGGGATAATGGCGGTGTAGCACTGTCTGACCCTAGCGAGGACTTAACTAAGTATGTTTGGAAAGCATGGACAGATGGTACGACTATCACAGTCAAGCGTGATGATTTAGATGCTTATCATGTCGTACTCATGGACACAAATATCACTGAGATTGATTTGACGTTTGACCAAAATATGCGACCTTGTATCGCATACGTGGCGAACGGTATTAGTAAGCTGTATTGGTACGACTCACAGCAAGCTAAGCAAGTCATTGACGAATACCCATTGATTACCAATCCTCGTGTATCACTTGATGATAAGCGCCGATTTAACGTAGCAAATAGCGATATTATCTTTGCTTATCAAAAAGGCGATACGTTATGTTATCGCGTCCAGCGTGAGCGATTTAGTCTTGAGCGCGTACTAGCAACAAACAATAAACGACGCATACTGTGGCGAATAGGCATGGGGCGCAACAATCGATTTTTATTCTACTGGCGCTAATGACCCTCACTTCGAGGGTTTTTTATTATCTAAATTTTGAGGAGGGATTATGCCAAACAACACGCCATTTTGGGACGTTGTGGCTTTAAAACTTGTTGTGTTTTTACCCAAAATTGCGATTGCAATCATTGGCGCGGTGTTTGGACTTATGCTGAGCGGCGACATTGGTAGGGACGGTAAGATACAAGTTAGCGTGTCGGTGATGCTTAAATTCGTGATTGCAGTGACTATATCGCTTGTCGGTGGCAGCGCGCACATTGAGATTATGAAGTGGCAAGATTATAGCGTCACCGTGCATGGTCTAATCATGTTGATGTGGGCGGTATTCGGTATGCTTGCAATCGGTATCGTTTATCAGTCTATTGCGCTGATGCAGGGCAAGTCACTAGCAGAAATAATTAAAGAAGTTAAAGATGCAGCGTTTGCGATATTTGGCAAATAACAATCAGTATTAAATGCCGCCCCTTTTTAGGGGTTTTTTTTGGAGCTAAATAAATGAAATTAATTAATAATTGGCAGAAAATGTATAAGTCGCTAGCAGTTATCTTGCCGACTGTCGCTGTTTTGATCGGTGTGCTGCTTAATGCACTGGTCGAAAAAGGCTATATTGATGGAGGAGTAGCTGACATTGTGCAGGCGGCTCTGGCAACTGATTCCGTTGGCTTGGCTGTTATTGTGCTAATCAGTGGTTTTATTGGGCGGATTATTAAACAAAACAGCATGGGAAAGGTTTATGAGTAATCAGTATGTCGTACAAGCGCAAGTAGCGCTCAAGGAAAAAGGGTTATATACCGGCTTGATTGATGGTGAGTTTGGTAAAGGCTCGCTTGGGGCGGTCATGCAGTTATTGAGTAATGCGGCTGATGCTGTAGAGATACTTGATAGCAGCAAAACAAGTGCCGATGCGCCAAAACTAGCTAACTATATTCTGTCAGAAATGAGCTTGCAGCGACTCAAAGGCGTACATCCCGATTTAATTAAAGTTGTGAAACGCGCTATCCAAATTACAGAAATGGATTTTGCGGTCAATGAGGGCTTACGAACTATCGAGCAGCAGCGTAAATATGTTAATGCCGGTAAAAGTCAAACTATGAAGTCAAATCACTTGACCGGACGCGCGGTTGATATCGTACCTACGCCCGATGGTGGTGCAGTAAGTTGGGACTGGCAGCACTACTACCCGATGGCTAAGGCGATGCAGCGCGCGGCTGAAGAAGTGAATGTTCGCATAAAATGGGGTGGCTGTTGGGAAGTTATCAACGGTAAAGGTGGCGACCCTAAAACATGGGTAGATGCGTATGGCGCTCGCAAACGTGCAGCAGGTCAAAAGGCGTTTACTGATGGACCGCATTTTGAATTAGCTTAGCTACCCTTAGCTATGTTTAGCTGCTAAAATAGCTACTTGCTGTACGAGGTGGTAAGTGTGCTAGGCATAGAGGCTTAGGTCTTAGATTTAATCTCATGCAGTGCAATTCTGCTACGCCTCGCATAATACAGTAAAGCCCCATTCTTTTTAGAGTGGGGCGTTTTTTTGTGCCTAAAATTTGACAATAAAAAACCGCTACGTTAATAGCGGCTCTCTTGTGCTCTTTTGGTTTTAGTGTAATGTTAAATTGGTCAGCAATGGCTTCATCTTACATAGGATGTTTTGCTCTATATCGCTATTCTCTTTTTTGTTCTGCTTGCGCTGGTTTAATCCGTAACCGTGAAATGAACCAACCTCGCTATCACTATTCTCTTTATTTTGAATAAACTCTAGTTGCTCGGTTAGCGACTTAACCTCACTCTCAAGAAACAACCATCGGTCTACGATGTCGGCTGTAAACTCAGCAGATACTTGAGCAGCCACAACTAAACTGTCGCGCTTACCTCTATCACCTTTAAATAAAAACAACTCAGACTCGTAGTCTCGATTATTGGCGTTATTTACCATAGTCACAATTTGTGGTTGTGCTATCACGCCTTTGTTAACAAGGGTTCTAATGGTTCTTTTTACGGAATCATGGCGTTTGTTAAAGAGCATCGACATATCTTTGCACGTCATAGATGCTTTGTTGCCGCCAAACAGATTGGTTAAAAATGAATTAGACATAATTTTTACTCGCTGTCGTATTCGCTGATAGATAGGGGTTGGCAAGCAATTCAGCGTTATTGCTTTTCGGTCTGCATAACCTAGCCAACAATCCTATTATAGCAAAAACCGCCTACAATCGTAAGCGGTTTGTTGTTAGTGGGCGCGTGTTTTTACTTAGTCGTTAGTCATCTGTCACTCTCCTTTATTATTTTACATAGTGTTAAATTCAGGGATTGGCATCCAGTGTGTAACCTCCTGCATAATCCCCGACCTAAAGAAAGTCCAAGCCTTTTCATTTTCGTCATAGCTATCAATATCAACTAGCGTGGGTTTATTCTTTACACACTTAATAGTTTGATGAACAACCATGTAGCGCCCTGATTTATCAGGCAGCCGCTCACTCGCATCAACCCAAGTGGGTGAGGGCTTAACAAACTCACTCATAAAGTGAGGGTAATGCTCATGCTCAACAAACTCTAGCGCTGCGCTGTAACTCGTAAACGTCTTGCTGTCACTGCTACGCGGCTCGTCCTTATCACGCTTGACTAGATTGTTAATCGTGACGTTAATCACGCTATCAAAGCCGCAGATTGTGTAGCTGATACCTGCACCCCATGCTTGCCACTTTTTAGCATCTTTGTGCCAAACCAACTGTTTTAAATTACTCATGACTTACTCCAAATTTATCATCATAGTTTTGCGCCCATTGCTTAGCTGCCATCACGCTATCAAGTCCGTTGTACTGCATTTGCAGCTCACCTTTTTTGCCATATATCACGCTGATATTATCGCCGTTAATCTCAATGCGATAGCTATGCGTTGGCGTGTTTGCCACGTCATGCGTTGACCAATTTAGTTTTGCCATTACTGATTGTCCTTAGTATATTTAAAGTCGGTAATATCAAAACGGCATAGCATTAGCACAAAGTCGCCATGCTCTGATTGGCCATATATTTGTTTGCGGTCAGTGCTTACTTTTAGTGTCTGCTCTAAATCACCATTCACAGCTTGCAAAAAATAGCGTTCATCAGCTAAAAACTCTTTATTCTCATGCACAAGACCGACTGACTTTATTAGTGTTGACGTAGGAGCGTTGTAAATAACTCGTACTAACTCACTAGGTAAAAACATTTGAGCCTTATTATCAAAGTTATCAAAAATATCTTTGAATCTGTATGGCTTTAAATCGTCATCATTGACTAGCTCTAACGTTTTGGGGTCATAACAGCCATTAGCTAACTCAGTCGCTATACGGTGTATCCTGTGACCGTCTGCGGCATACATATAGCCGTCAATAGCCCACAGCACCTTTAAAACTGGTCTAGGGTCGTTAGCCTTGACGCCTACCGCGCTTGCAAGCCACTTATATGCGTCTTTAGTCTTGCTTGGTGGTCTTGGCAGCATTGATAGCAACATGCTAATAACGTGCTGATTGCTAATTGTGTTGCCGCCATAAGCCGAGCTAATGAGCTGAGCTATATCTGCTTTATCTAAAATCTGCACATCATCTTGCTTAATAATTAACATATCAAATCCTTAAATTAAAAAATGGCAGCTTGCGCCACCATCTTGTGATTGTTGATTACTGGCTACATTTGACCGTCAAAATGCCTAGTAAACGGAATATCATCATCTGATGCGCCACCGCCGTTCACTGCTGTAGCGGGTGGA
>DAIPIF010000090.1:0-7674 GCA_036770925.1 Psychrobacter sp. | reverse complement strand
GCTGTTGTTCAAGTTTGGTATCATTTGGATTAGGGTTTGCCATGGTATATTCCTTATTTATTGATGAAAATTACTGCGATTAAAGTTAATAAAATAATGACTTAGTCTTCTTATTAACAATTATTATCGGTTTTATTATTTTTATATGGTTATTATCCTTATTAGCTTATCAATGCATAATTAAGCTTTTACTTTTTTTCTTATTGTCAGCACTCCTTAGCTGATAGGACTACTTTATAAAAAAAACAGGTTTCGTTATACACGAAACCTGCAATGAAATGTATGAGTATGTGATTAATGTCATCTGTTAGTAAATTAGACGGCAGTTAAGCGACGATAGCGGCGTAACGTTAGGTATTTTTACCGCTTATCGCCGTGTTAGCCATTAAAGAGAGATTATTTTTTTGGGTTGCAAACGTCCGTTGAGACTGATGGCACCTAATCCTATAAAATCCCCTTGCTCGTCTATTAGTCTGATATCAACGGGCAGTTCATAATCAGCTACTGTTGACTGAGGCTCAGTGATATTTTCGGTGAGCGCGATAGCGGAGGCTGTTTGTGCTTTTTCTATCGCCAGCGTCTGCGAGATATAGTCCTGCAATGAAGCGTTTAGCTGCTCAATGACATTTAAGCGTTGACCTAAACGGAGACGTTGGCACTGCTCTGCAGTCAATACCATCTGCGCGGCAATATCAATACAGGCATCTACCGCTAATAGCTGAGCCATACGCTGCTCTAAAGCTAGCTGCTCTAAAGTGGCTAATTCAATCGCCTCATCAATATGAAACTTACCGACTTGTAGGCGGCGTAATGCCGTCAGATGTCCTACAGTACCCAGCGCTTTGGCGATATCTTCACCTAACACCCGCACATAAGTGCCTTTGGTACAGGTGACCGTCAAATTGATACTTGTATCATCTATTAGGGTCAGCTCAATGGCTTTGATAGTGATAGCTCTGGGTTCGCGTTCAATCTCTATACCCGCACGGGCATATTCATAGAGCTTTTTACCGTCTTTTTTTAGGGCAGAATACATCGGTGGGATTTGTTGCTGAGCGCCTAAAAACTGCTGCGCAATCGTTTCTAGGTGCGCCTGATTAAACAGGGGGATAGGTTTTTCAGCAATGATTTGTCCATCCGCATCACCCGTATCCGTCTGACTACCGAGCAATATCGTGGCTTGATAGGATTTGTCCGCATCCAGTTGATAATGACTGAATTTGGTCGCCTCGCCTAAACAGACGGGCAGCAAGCCCGTTGCCATCGGATCAAGCGTGCCCGTATGACCCGCTTTTTTACTGTCATGATGCATTGATTGCAATAGATATTTAACCTTGGACACCACTTGCTGCGAGGTCATGCCAATCGGTTTATCAATTAAAATAACCCCAGAGACTTTTTGTTTAGACGGCGATTTTTTGGCAGCAACCTTGGTAGAAGTAGCAGACACACTAGAGGATTTGCTCATAATAACGACTTACTCGCTGGCTTTTTGGACATCAGTGACATCTTCGTCCACTTCCGCTTCATTCTGCTCGGTTTTGGTGACAGCTTGATTAATCAAGTCCATCATATAGTTACCACGGGCGGTGACTTCATCATAATGAAAACGCAGACGCGGTGTGGTACGGGTTTTTAAGCTATGGCTTAATTCTGTACGCAAAAATCCAGCGGCTTTATTGAGTACTTTGATGCTGTCTTCATGATTGCTTTTAGTCATCGTATCATTCAGCTCAGGCTCCATGATAGTGACATAAATATCTGCGTAACCCAAATCAGGACTGACTTTGACGCTAGAGATGGTGACAAAACCCGTTAAGCGCGGGTCATTCACTGCATCACGAATAAGCACGGCAAGCTCACGCTGAATTTGGTCGGCGAGACGCTGTAAACGTTGATTCATTTTATTATCCTAATAGTAATGATTATTTTATAAAGGGCTATGGCGCTCTTTTAGTATCACGCTATGATAAAAAAGACCTAGCAGGATGCACCTGTTAGGTCTCAGTACATCTTAGTTGCTATGGGGTACTTTGTGAGCACCCCATAAACAGTTAAGGTAAATACTTGATTCAATACTTAGATGGTACGTTCGAACTGTTGAATTTCAAACACTTCGATTTTATCGCCCGCTTGCACGTCATAACCACGAACCGCTAGACCACATTCCATACCGGTACGCACTTCGTTAACGTCTTCTTTATAACGGCGTAGCGATTGCAGCTGACCGGTAAAGATAACTTGGTCATCACGCAAGACGCGGATAGGTTTGTTGCGATAAATCGTACCTTCAACCACCATACAACCAGCAGCTGCACCAAATTTACTAGAGCGGAATACTTCGCGCACGTCAGCCACACCCAAGATTTTCTCACGGTGCTCAGGTGGCAATAGACCACTCATCGCTGCTTTTACATCATCAATCAAGCCATAAATAACGCTGTAGTAGCGAATATCCATGTTAGCGGCATCTGCTTTACGGCGGGCAGTACTGTCCGCACGTACGTTAAAGCCTAATAATACCGCTTCACTAGATTCAGCTAAGGTCACATCAGATTCTGAGATTGGACCGACGCCTGAGCTGATGACTCTCACCTTGACTTCGTCAGTTGACAGCTCGTTTAAAGCGGCAAGTAGCGCTTCAAGTGAACCACGAACATCAGTTTTAAGGACGATGTTCAAGAAAGACACATGTCCTTGTTCCATCTGCTCAAACATGCTCTCTAAGCGCATTTTGTTCTGACGATCCATCTGACTTTCGCGCTCACGGTTGGCTCTAAAGTCTGCGACTTCACGAGCTTTTCGCTCATCGGTTACGACGAGGAATTCACTACCGGCAGCAGGTGTTTCAGGCAAGCCCAAAATCTCTACAGGAATAGAGGGACCGGCTGATTGGATACGTCGACCATGCTCATCGGTCATCGCCCGCACTTTACCGTAGTATTCGCCCGCAAGTACTAAGTCACCTTGTTTCAAGGTACCTTTTTTGACGAGAACACTGACGACAGGACCACGGTTTTTATCAAGTCTGGACTCAATAACCACCCCTTGAGCAGCACCATCTAATGGCGCTTCTAGCTCCATCAGCTCAGCTTGCAAGCTGATAAGCTCAAGTAACCCATCAATGCCGTCACCCGTTTTGGCTGAAATGCGCGCCATCGGGGTATCGCCGCCCCATTCTTCAGAAACCACTTCTTTGGCGGTCAGCTCATTGAGAACGCGGTCTGCGTCCGCACTAGGCTTATCCATTTTATTAATAGCGACGATAAGTGGTGTACCAGCGGCGCGGGCATGGTCGATAGCTTCTGCCGTTTGTGGCATCATACCGTCATCAGCTGCTACAACTAGTACTACGATATCAGTCGCTTGGGCACCACGTGAACGCATCGCACTAAAGGCGGCGTGACCCGGAGTATCTAGGAAAGTAATGACCCCGCGCTCGGTTTTGACATGATACGCACCGATATGCTGCGTAATACCGCCGGCTTCACCCGTGGCAACTTTCGTTTCACGAATCTTATCGAGTAAGGAGGTTTTACCATGGTCAACGTGACCCATAATAGTCACGACAGGTGGGCGTGCTTGGACGTTACTGCTACGCTCATCTACCGCATCATGTAAGTCATCTTCAACTTTAGTATCGCTGACCAGTACAGGATTATGACCCATCTCTTCAACAATTAGACTGGCTGTTGTTTGATCTATCGTGTCATTCTCGCTCGCCATTTCACCCATTTTCATGAGTAATTTGGTCACTTCACGAGCCTTAACTGCCATACGCTGTGCTAAATCTGCTACTGCGATTTGCTCGCTAATCTCGACATCATAAATGATTTTTTCGACAGGTTTTTCAAACTTATGCTGAGAGGATTGTGCTGAACGTAAGCCATTTTTGCGGTTCTTAATTTCACGCTCATCTTGGTTCTTACGACGACGACCACGGGCACCAGTCGTACCAGCACCGCGTTTAATCTCACGACGCTCTTTTTCAAACGACTCTTCTAAGGCGTCACCGACTAAACCTTCTGCTAATGGCTCATCTTTACGCACTTCAGCAACGGGCTGATCGGTATATTTACCCGCCATTTTGCGCATTTGCTCAAGGGTACGCTTTTGCGCCTCTTTGGCTTGTGCTTGGCGAGTTTCTGCCTCAATTTGACGTAAACGGTTTTCTTCTTTTTCACGGACTTCGCGGGCTTTACGCTCAACCGCAGTTTCCACTTTTGGTTTGGTTGCCGCTACTTTTTTCTTCGCCACATCTTTTTCTTTGGTCTTAACTTCAACGGTCGCTTTGCCACCTTTTTTGACCACTACTGAAGAGGTAGACGCTTTGGCGCGCGTGCCTTCAGAGCTTTTGCTTGAGCCTAGACTGCTACGCATCGCCGCTAAGGTTGCCGCTTGACGCTCTTCAGATTTCTTCTTAGCGATAGCGCGCTCTTCCGCTTCTTGAGCGGCACGGGCTTGTGTTTCAATCAGTGCCTGTTCGCGAGCCGCTAAATCTTTAGCCATTTGCTCAGGATCAGGTTTTTCAAAGACTTTCTTTTTACGTACTTCAACGTTAACGCTCTTCGACTTACCTGAAGAACCGGTCACGCGTGCCGTACTGGTCGTCTTAGATTTTAGGCTAATACGGCGCTTTTCTTGCTGACCATGACTTTGTTTTAAATACGTCACCAACTTCTCTTGCTCAAGTTCAGTGACTACGTCACCCTCTGCACGAGCAGGCAGTCCAGCATCCACGAGCTGCTGCTTTACAGCCTCTGCGGTTTTGCCTACCATATCTGCCAGTTCTTTGACGGTCTTATCTGCCATTTATTATCACCTACTGTCTATTGTTTGCTATATGTTCAATTCAGTTGTTAGCTACAAATGATTGCGTTAAGGCTAAAGTGGGTTGACACCCTTATCAGCACTCTATTATTGATAGCATATCACCAAAAGACAGCAATATGCAGTTAACGCCTATTCATCGAACCACGTTTCCCGAGCTTTCATGATAAGCTTGCCTGCTGTATCAGCATCTAAGCCTTCAATGTCTTCTAAATCAAATACTGCCTGCTCAGCCAAATCATCAACGGTAATGATGTCTTTTTGTGCCATTTTATAGGCCCAACTGACAGTCATACCTTCGATATCTTGTAACTCTTGGCTTGGCTCTTTCATGTTTTGTTGCTTCATCAGCTCATCAGCGATGACGACTTCTTTAGCACGTTCTTGAATCATGTCAATCGCGTCATCGTCTAAACCCTCGATATCATAAAAGGTATCAACCGGTACATAAGCGACTTCTTCGATACTGGTAAAGCCAATGTCAACTAAAGCTTGCGCTAAATCTTGATCGACCTCTAAGCGCTCATAAAATAGCTCGATAAAGGCTTTGGATTCGTTTGCTTGACGCTGTTTATATTCTTCTTCTAACATCATATTGAGCTTATAACCGGTCAGCTCAGATGCCAAACGTACGTTTTGACCTTGTGAGCCAATCGCGCGCGCCAATTGATCATTAGTGCTAAATACGATATCAGCGGTCTTAGTATCTTCATCTAAAATGATGCTGCTGACGTCAGCGGGCTCAAGCGAGCTGATGATAAATTGCGCAGGGTCATCCGACCACACCACCACATCAATACGCTCGCCGTCCAACTCTTGCTGCACCGCTTGAATACGCGTCCCACGCATACCAATACAAGCACCAACAGGATCGATACGGTGATCATTGGTCTTCACTGATATTTTAGCACGAGTACCTGGCAGACGAGCGACATTACGAATCTCAATAATTTGCTCAGCAATCTCAGGCACTTCTTTTTGCATCAAAGCGGATAGCATCTCAGGATGCGTGCGTGATAATAGTAATTGGGCACCACGATTTTCACGGTTCACATGATATAAAATCGCATTGATACGTGACTTAACCCGTAATTGCTCACGGGGCAACATCTGATCGCGTGACAGATAGCCTTCGGCATTGTCGCCTAAATCAATGATATAACCATCGCGGGTTTGCTTTTTGACTTCGCCATACATCATCTCACCAACGCGCGGCTCAAAAGCATCCACCACCAAGGCGCGCTCGGCTTCACGAATTTTTTGAATGATAACTTGCTTAGCTTGAGTGGCGGCAATACGACCAAACTCAATAGATTCAATTTGCTCTTCTTTAATATCACCGATTGACCACTCTTCAGGGTCAAGGTCGCTAATAGCAAGCTGACAGGCAGGCATTTCATGATCTTCATCAGCAACCACGGTCCAATAACGATAAGTATCGTAATCGCCAGTTTCACGATCAATAGCAACCCGCACCGCCACTTCTGGCTGTTCGGTATATACTTTTTTCTTCGTCGATACTACTAAAGCATCTTCGATGGCTTCAAAAATATCTTCAGGATTTAGGCCCTTCTCATTACTGACAGTTTCTACTACCGTTAAAATTTCACGACTCATGCTATACCTGTCCTATCTTTTTGTAATTGACTTACATTTTATAAGTGATGTATTGACGTTATGATGTCATCCTAAGCCATACGCTATTTGAAGAATATATCGTTTATTATCGCAGTAGTGCCAATGCCTGATCATAAGCCGTTTGACGGTCTGCTATAAGCGATAAAGAGACCAACGGCTTGCAAGAGGCACAGTATTATTAAGCGTCTTCATAAATCAAATTAGCTTTATCAATATTACTCAAGGCAATATCGAACTGCTGACTGTCGGTCGCGGTCACAGTTAATGACGTCTCGCCCATACTATCGAGTTTACCGGTGACTTTGCGGCGTTTTTTATCGCCTTCTCCTATCGCCTGTATCAAGCGTAGGCTCACGGTTTGACCGATATAATCGCGCATTTGTTCTTCAGAGAAAAACGCTCTATCGAAACCTGGTGAGGATACCTCCAAGATATACTCCCCAGCGATGGGGTCATGTACCTCAAGGATACCGCTGACTTGATGATTTACCGCGGCGCAGTTTTCAATAGTCACATGCTTATCTTGTGCCTGCTCTTCAGGCAAAGACTCAATATAAATGCGTAGCATAGAGCGACGACCTTGCGGCTCAAACTCCACGCCCCATAGTGCCACATCACAGGCGGCTACTGCGGGCGCAATAATAGCAGTCAATTCTGCAACTTTGGTCGAAAGTTTCATAATCTATTTACAGCTTCCTATTTATCAGGGTCATCGTTTCAATCCACCATTTGATATGATATAGCGTGGTGCTAATGGATACAGTAGCACTAACTAGCGCTTGGCTTACGATAACGATTCACTTTATATGTACTATATTATATGTTGATTATTATACTGGTGCCATTTATCACAAACCTATTACTTTTGTAGTTTATAGCGCTTACTTATAGGTTACCACGCTTCGCTACTGACAGTCTAAGACGGTTAGTAAAGGAAAACGAGCAATGAGATGGTGACAAAAGAAAGTGCTACTAGCGACTAACCGCGCTCAATGCCGGTATTATCGTACTCTACAATCTATCAATGATAGTATAGAGCTTAGCATAAATAGGATAAATACCGTAATGGCACTAACCATCAGATACAAAAAAACCCACAAACATAATGGTGGGCTAATTTACACTGAAAATTTAGTGTACAAATATCAGTATTAAAAAGTGGTAGCGGGGGCTGGATTTGAACCAACGACCTTCGGGTTATGAGCC
>DAIPIF010000089.1:0-7694 GCA_036770925.1 Psychrobacter sp. | reverse complement strand
ACCATTAAATAGGATGATATCAAAGGTGTTGGGTGCAATCTCGCCCGTTTCCGCAGGACTGATATCTACGTTTAAGCCGCGTTTTTCAGCAACTTCTGCCATATCTTTAGACGGCTCGATACCGTGCGTGATATGAATGCCGTAATCTTTGGCTAACAATGATTCAAACAGTCCGCTACCACAGCCGATAGAGAGTATGTTGCGGTCTTTATCCAAAAAATGAGCGACCAGTTTTAGCTCACTGGCGAGTAAGTTTTGGTTGTCAAAAAACCAGCTGTCGTAGGCGCTAGCGTGTTCATCAAATGCTGCCATGGTGTTGCTCCTTGAGTGTATTCATGATTATAGTGAGGGGTGAGTTGAGTTTTTGAATAAAAAAGAAAAAGTCGGCGCTAGGACAAATCTAACGCTTGCTGCCAAAAGCTGACTTCCATACGCGCGGCAGTATTAAACAACTGTTGAAATTTATCGGCTTGTGACGGGCTAGCTTCTGCTAAGAGCGTATTAATTTGCGCTTCATTGTGTGCGCTAATCGCTTGAAACTCAGCGCTTGAAAAAACGTCAATCCATGGCTGATAAGGATTATCCGCGATGAAGCCTTGCGCTTTGATACGTTTGCCAATTTCTCCATAACCCATCAAACAAGGGGCGATAGCGGCATAAAGCTCGGCAAGTGAGCCTGACATTGCCGCGTCTAATATGTAGCGACTATAAGCAATGGTTATAGGAGATTCGGCGGCGTTTTCGACTTGCTCCAGTGGAATATCCCACTGGCGGCAGAAGTCCAAATACATGCCGATTTCCATATCAAGCATGGCATTCATCCCCGCTTGACCGACGCGCATTTGTGCCAGCGTTTGGCTTTTATAGACGCTTAATGCCATCACGCGGGTATAGTGAATCAGATATAAATAGTCTTGGATGAGGTAGTGACGAAAGCTATCAGCTGCGAGGGTGCCAGCGCTCAGCTGCGTGACAAAGTCATGCTGAATATAATCATCCCACGTGGGGCAATGCCGGCGTAGTGTTTGAAAGTCCATAATGGTTACTTACCTTTTTTGAAGTATGAGGATAGCCAATGATACTAAAGCCGACTCAGGAAGCACAGGGTAGGCGCGTCTGGATGAATAATGGCAGGCACAAAAAAGCCTTACCCCTTTATATCAATAAACGGGCAAGGCTTACTTAACCATACAGGCTTAAGAGAAGTGCTGTAAAATATCACGCTTGTTTCCTACGTCAGTGCTAACTGCATCAGGTTCGCGGGTCACTCTCAGCCTTGATTTTGATTGCACTTAAAATATCAAAAAGCATCAAAAATCAAGGCACCCCGACAAGGTTTTGTTAAATAAATATAAAGTAAAGCTTAATCAGTCATTCTCTAAGAATGAGCGCAAATGCTCAGAGCGTGACGGATGACGCAGCTTACGTAAGGCTTTTGCCTCAATCTGACGGATACGTTCACGGGTCACATCGAACTGCTTACCAACTTCCTCTAACGTATGGTCGGTTGGCATATCGATACCGAAACGCATTTTGAGCACGCGTGCTTCACGTTCGGTTAAGTTACCCAACACATCACGGGTGGCTTCGCGCAAACCTGCCGCGGTGGCATCATCAACTGGGCTTGAAATCGTCCCATCTTCGATAAAGTCGCCTAGATGCGAGTCTTCATCATCACCGATGGGCGTCTCCATTGAGATAGGCTCTTTGGCAATCTTTAGCACTTTACGCACCTTTACTTCGTCCATCTCTAAGCGTTCGCCTAACTCCTCAGGCGTGGGCTCACGTCCCATTTCTTGTAAGAGCTGACGTGAGACGCGGTTTATCTTGTTAATGGTTTCAATCATGTGCACCGGAATACGAATGGTACGCGCCTGATCCGCGATAGAGCGGGTAATCGCCTGACGAATCCACCACGTGGCATAGGTTGAGAACTTATAACCACGGCGATATTCAAATTTATCCACCGCTTTCATCAGACCGATATTCCCTTCTTGAATGAGATCCAAGAACTGTAAACCGCGGTTGGTGTATTTTTTGGCGATAGAGATAACCAGACGCAGGTTGGCTTCGACCATCTCCTTTTTGGCACGGCGGGCTTTGGCTTCACCGATTGCCATACGGCGGGCAACGTCTTTCATATCATGGATTTCCATGTCAAGGCGTTGCTCATAATCAAGGATTTTACGCTGTAATAAAATCACATCGTCGGTGACTTTTTCTAAGGTTTCTGCAAACGCAGGTTTACCTTTTAGGCGTTCAGTGAGCCAATCGACGTTGGTTTCATTACTCGGAAAGGTTTTGCGGAACTCTTCACGCGGCATGCGCCCACGGCGAATCACCAAACGCATGATTTGACGTTCTTGTTTACGCACATCATCATAGACGTCATGCATAATCGCCATGACTTGATCGGATAAGCGGTTATTGAGTTTGAGCATCATAAAGCGAGTAGCAAGTTGCTCATAGGCTTCATTGGCTTGTACGCTACCCCGACCATAATCAAGCAGCGCTTGTTTGGCGGTGATAAATAAGCCCTCGATTTCCTCTAAGCGCAAGCGCACTTCTTCAGGATCAAGACCTGTGGTTTCTTCTTCGGCTTCTTCCTCTTCTTCAACCTCGTCCTCATCATCCTCATCTTTATCGGCTTTTACTTTGGCTTTTGCCTTGATGATAGGGGCGCGCTCTTTTTCCTCTTTTAATCTTTCACGCTGTTCTTTGGCGCGCTCCTTTTCCTCTAGCGCAGCCGCTTTATCTTCTTCGGTTTCTGGGTCTAAAAACCCAGTAATCACGTCAGAGAGTTTTTTGTCGCCATCTTGTACTTTTTGGTATTCATCAAGAATAAACTTAACCGTACCTGGCCAGTAAGACATGGCGTGTTGCACGTCACGGATACCTTCTTCGATACGCTTAGCGATGGCAATCTCGCCCTCGCGGGTCAGCAAATCAACGGTTCCCATCTCGCGCATATACATACGCACGGGGTCGGTGGTGCGACCAGGATCGGTTTCAACCGCTGCTAAGACGGCGGCGGCTTCGTCCGTTGCTGACTCATCATCATTGGAGTCATCATTCATCAAGATATCATCAGCATCAGGCGCTGACTCAAAGATTTTGATACCAACGTCCGTTAGCATCTGTACAATATCTTCGATTTGATCACTCTCGGTGATAGAGTCCGGCAGTTGGTCATTCACCTCAGCATAGGTCAAATACCCTTGCTCTTTACCCATTTGGATTAAGGTGGCCAGTTGAGAGGTGGACTTAGAAACTGACTTATCGTTCATAAATGCTCACTTTTTTGTTGGATATTTTCGTGATATGACGGGCTACGGCTTGCTTAGGGCGCTGATTGAATCGATAGATTCATCACAAAAAAGCGTAGGCGCTGTCAATAATAACGAAAATGAGTGGATATGAATACCGGCTCAAAAAATATCAATAATTAATAAAATAGCGCTATAAATTTTAGGCGCTATGTCGCACATAATAATGTAGCCAATAGTTTTTAGCATCAAATAGGGTGTCGATGATTTTATTCACCGTTTTTGTGCCCAAATAGCGGCACAGTTTAACACAGACTCAGGCGCTCTATGACTATGGTGTTTGGCGTTATTGAGCTATTTATAATGCTAGCGACTGTTTTACTCTAAAAGTAGGGGTGTCATATACGCTATACCGCTTAGCTCTAGGCTGATAAGCAGGTTCATTGCGCTATACTAGGTCGCAGTAGACGTGTTGTCATGATTATAAATGATGGGGTCAGTCGGTTTGATTTTAAAGGGCTGCCTGCGCTAAAGCCTGTGTTTAGATAAAAATAGTACTCAATTACTTGTGGTTTGCGCCGCCGCGTCAGGCAGATTAAATGGAGAGCATCTGCGCGGATTGTTCGGCTTGTTGGGCACGCAGCCAATTATTTAACCGCTGGGTTTGTTTACTCATGATGGCAAGCTTGATATGGTCGGGGTTTTTGACCAAATCCTGCATCTTTTTTTGCATATTAATATTGATAAGCTGCATTACTAAGCTTTCAATGTGCTCCTCAAGACTCAAAATATTACGAGCGGTTAGGGCGCTATGAAACGCTTTCCAGCTGCGCCCCAATGTCGCTTGGGTGCTCGGCTGCAAGTTGGATAAAATAAAATGCGCCGCCGCATTGACGTCAGGCGGTAGATGGGTAATACAGCGCTGAATGGTGCTCACCACGTCAAATAAGGCGTCGTCTTGTAAGTCCGCCCATGCCAGCGGACGATTAAAATCACTGGGCGCGCGCTTTTTGATATGGGCGGGCAGCTCAAGCTTATCAATGCCTGCTTGTTGCCAAATAGCGGCAATCGGGTCATCACTAAGAATGCGCGGCTGAAATAAAAAGCACAGTTGCAGCTGCTGACTGATGGTCATGTCCCCATCGAAGTTCAGTAGCGCGTCTTTGGCTTCAAGTTTTTGGCTGCGTTTACCGCCAAGTTTTTGATAAATATCATTATTAAGCAGATACTTAAAGCTACTGCCTTTGGGCAAAGAGGTGGTCAGCATGCGCACTTGTGACATCAGCTTGGCTTTGCCTTCTGCTAAACTGAGGTCGTGACGCTCACTTAAATACGCAAAAATATATTGCGATAACGGCATGGCATTACTGATTTGTTCACGCATAGCGTCAACGCCCTGACTCTTAATAAAAGTGTCAGGGTCATGATTATTAGGCAAGCTTAAAAACCGCAGCTCTTTATCATCACTCAATACGGGTAAGGCGACTTCTAAGGTACGCCACGCCGCTTTTTGTCCCGCGCTATCGCCATCAAAGCTCAAGGTTAAGGTCGGATTGAGGGTCAATAATCGCGCAATTTGACTCTCATTAATCGCCGTACCCATCGAGGCAACCGCGCCATAAATACCCGCTTGGTACAGGGCAATCACGTCCATATAACCCTCAACCACTAGCCAATCATTGGCGCGCTGCTGGCGTGATTCATAGTAGCCGTAAAGCACGTGCTGCTTATGAAACACCGGCGAGTCGGAGGAGTTAATATATTTGGGCTTTACCTCATCATCAAGGGCGCGACCGCCAAAGCCGATGGTGCGACCTTGATTGTCACGGATAGGGAAAATAACCCGATCGCGCAGCAAGTCATAATCACGCCCTTTATCAGATTTACGTACCAGTCCTAGCGCTTTTAGCCCCTCGATATCTTGCGGAAAAGCATGCTCTAAATGTTGCCAACCAAAAGGCGCATAACCCAGCCCAAAAGTCGCTATCGTGGTTTCGGTCAGTCCGCGTGCCGTAAAATAATGCAAGGCATGGGCATGAGTGGTCAAATTATGCTGATAAAAGGCTTGAATGCGGGTCAGTAGCTCGTATAAATTACCCTCTACTTCATCGTTATGGTTGTCCCCATTGCTGTTAGCACTATTGCTATTAGCATTATTATCAATCCCGCTATCAGTGGGATAATTATAGCTATCGGTATGGGGAATATCGGCGGATAACCATACGGGCGGATAGTCATTAGCGGACTCGTTATAGCCGCCAGTATTACTGCCATTATCATTAATAATAGGCGCGTAATAACTCTCGTAAGGGAGACTTGCGGGCACGCCGCCACCACGCTCATTATCATCATAAGTAGAGGCTAAATCCGCATAGTGATAATCTGGCGGGGCGCTAGTGACTTCTGGTAAGGGTTTAGGCGGTTGGTTTTGTGGCGGTTTAGCGCTCGTACGCTGATAGCTGACGTTTTTTTGCTCATCTTTGGGTACGTCGATGCCTGTTTGCTTTGAGAGCTCATCAACCGCTTCCATAAAGGTGAGGTTTTCGTAATCGCGCAAAAAACTAATGGCATTGCCACCGACACTACACCCAAAACAGTGATAAATGTTTTTTTGTGGATTGACATAAAATGAGGGTGATTTTTCACCATGAAAGGGACAGCAGCCCTTATATTCATTGCCTGCACGTTTGAGCGTGGTATGACGACCAATAATACTGATAAGATCAGCTTGGCTGTTGAGTTGCTCAAGAATATGATTGGGAATGCTCATACAAAAAACAGTTTACCATAGGATAATAGAGGGTTTTAAAACAGAAAAATAAGGTCAACGCTGAAGTTGACCTTATAGTTTATTAAGTATGCTTTATCAAAAACGATGGTAGAGAGTCATGCTACGATGACGGTAACCTCAGAGACATTTGAGCCTTAGATTTTAGTTATCTTCGTCTATATCCATGTCGTTTTCTAAGCGCGGCTGCTCATCTGCCGCCTCTCTGGTCAAGCGCACCTGATCTCGGCGATCTTCATTAGGGAGCGCGGTCAGTCTTGAGGGGTTAGTATTGGGTAAATCGATAGCCGCTTCTCTAGCGGCAGCGCTGGCACTACCTTGGCTTGAGACTTGCTCGGTGGCACTTTCAGGTAAGCCTAAGCCAAAGTTCACTCCACCGCGGCGGGTCGGCGCGCCTGCGGGTAGGGGCGCGGCGTCATTGCTGACAGGCAAGCTTAATTGAGCCGCGCTCAAAATCATTTGGGTTTTGGTATCACCGCTATATTGACCTGCGGCAAGCGAGGCGTCCTGAATACCGGCGCGTCCAAGCTTCCCAAAGGAGAGTTTATTGAGCCAAGAGCGATCCGCGTTGGTATTGAGCTTGACGCGTCCATCAGTGGTGAGCCACTCAGGATAGTTGATTTGCAATAAGGTTTTATACTCTTTTGATAAATCTGTCAGCCCCAATTGTTCATGACTGTAGGCAAGAATAGCGATGGCTTCAGGCACTGATTCGCTCAAGGGATAGTACTGAAAGGTCCATTTGGCACGGTTTATCGCCGCAACATAGGCTTCGCGCTTGATGTACCAATTGGCAGCGGTCAGCTCGCTTTGGGCAAACTGATTATAAATAAAAGTCATGCGCTGGGCGGCATCTGGGGCGTAAGGGCTGCTTGGGTATTTATTAATCAGCTCTTGAAAATTGGCAAAGGCAATGCGTAGATAAGCAGTATCACGCTCTGCTTGATTGGTTTTTAGAATTTTAATGCCTTCGCTTGAGCCTTGCATATTGGCAACACCGCGCACGTAATAGGCATAACTGACTTGTGAGTTGGACGGATACAGACGAATAAAGCGCTCCGCACTATCAGCGGCTGTGTCATAAGCGCCACTCTCAAACTGGGCGTACATCATATCTAGCAAGGCTTGCTCAGCATATTGACCCGTCGGATAAAAGGTGCGCAAATTATTCAAGTCTTCAATCGCTTGGGTGTAGCGACCTTTATCAATTTGCATCATAGCGTCACGATAATAGCCCTGCTCTGATTTCTCTGCCGTCTCGACCGCATCGACATCTTTGCCAGTCAAGTTTTTGAAAGTCTGACAGCCCACCAAGTTGATACTTAGCGCAAGCAGAGTTACGGATGATAATTTGATAAATGTATTGCCAACAGGGCGCATACTGGTCTCCGATTAAGGCATGATAAAAATAATTTTGCTAGTTTAGCATGAGCGGTGCTGCTGATGGTGCCAAATTGTAGTCGCAGCGATAAATATAGCGTAAATTATCCAAGCGGCTTATAGTCGCGCTATTATAACCCTTGATAATTATATTTACAAAAGCGGCGCTAACCCTCCTGCTAAGAGAGATGTTCGCCGCTTTAATAAGCAGATAATCAGACTTAACGTACGGCAACTATATAGCTGGCAGGCGTAGCATG